>JAKPAB010000062.1 GCA_029779695.1 Bacillota bacterium
AAGGTCAAAGAAGAAAGTGAATATCCATGTCGCTTTATCCATGCAAATCGTAATAACAGCTATATGTTTTCTGTTACTTATTATAAAAATAGAATTAATCTTGAAGCATTTCACGCACTTGCAGATGGAATGGGTGGGATCGGTTTCTTAAGAGAGATAACATATCAGTATATTAGACTCTTAAACCCTGACCTTAGGAAAAAGCTTGGTGATGAGCTTTCCGAAGAGACATCTCTTGACAGAGATGATAGTTTTGTGAGAAATTATAAAAAAGCTAACGCCAGTCAGTATAAGTCAAAAAAGGCATATCTTATAAAGGGAGAGAAACTTCCATACGGAGGATTTGGGACTATTTGTGGTTTTTTGAGTGTATCTCAGCTTAAGAAGATATCAAAAGAGAAATATCATACGTCAATCAACAACTATCTTATAGCTTGTTTTATCTATGCAATATATCAGGCTAATCCCGGAAAGATCACAAAAAAACATCCGGTGAGGATTGCAGTTCCTGTTAATCTTAGACCTTATTTTTTATCTAATACAACTAAAAATTTTTTTGCTATGATATCTGCAGAGTTTTATCCTAAAAAAAATGAATATTCATTTGAGGATATTATGGAGATAACTAAAAACAGTATAGAAAGTCAGAAAACCAAAGAAAATCTGGAGGCAATCTTTTCGTATAATGTTTCTAATTCGGAGATTCTTGCTGCCAGAGCAGTCCCGCTTCCTATCAAGAATCTGGCTATGCTATATGTATATAACAGGGCGGCAATGGCCAACACAACGACTATAACTAATATTGGTAACGTTAAGGTTTTACCGGAATATGAAGATTATATAGAAAATTTTTATAGCTTTCTTCCCTTTTCTAAGGGCCAGAATCTTAAAGCTACGATTTCATCCTACAAGGATAGTCTTGTACTTGGATTCTCTACACGTTTTATTGACACAACGGTGCCTAAGCTTGCATTTAGACAGATGACTCAGGATGGAGCAGATCTTTCGATAGAAACAAATGGTGAGTTCTACTTATGATTTTTTTTAAAGATTGGAATAACAATGGGATATTGTGAAAGTTGTAAAATTACGATTCTGGATGATACGGAATTCTGTCCTCTTTGCCACAGTGGATTAAAAAAAAGAGGGGATACGATTACTAGTACAGGCTATCCAGATGTTCTTTTGAAAAAGAAAAAAATTGCTGTGTTTTTTAATATTACGTTGTTTATAACTATTGCAACATTTATATTGAATGTTTTTCTTAATAGTATATTAAAGCTTGATATGAACTGGTTATATATTTTTTCCGCATCGCTTTTATATGTGGTGATAGGACTTAGACAGATAGCTACAGAATCAGGGTATATCAAGACGATATTCTACTATATGATAGGCGCAGTTGCCCTTGTTGTTTTTATTGATGCAGTTACAGGATTTTATGGGTGGTCTGTTAATTTTGTATTGCCGGGGGCAATGCTTTTGCTGGATCTTGTGTTTTTTGTATTAATGTGTGCTAATAGTAGAAATTGGCAGGGCTATATGCTTTATCAGATTTTTATGATCGTACTTGGCCTTATCCCAATTGGACTAATAGAAAGTGGGATAGTAACACATCCGCTTATGTCGGAGATTGCCTTTCTGTCAGCTATTATTGTATTTCTAGGGACACTTATTATTGGCGGGCATAATGCCAGGGAAGAACTTAAGAGAAGGTTCCATATTTAGAAATATTTCATAATTGTTTTATGGCAATGAAAGCATGTTAGTTTTATAATAGTTTTATACTTGTAATTTAGATGGAGACAAAGTTAATGAAGAAAAATTTTGGAATTATATTGGTATGTGCCTGTTTAGCCATGGGTATGGCAACAGGTTCTTTTTTGAGCCAGGGTGTATCAAAAGTTAATGCAGCAACAATGCTCAGTCTTTCAAATAATTCACCAAAAGTTGGAGATAATATTACGGTTGCTGTTAAGGGAGATTCTGCAAAAGAGAATCTGACGCTTGTTTATAGCAAATCACTTTTATCCTTTCAGGGATGCACTGCAAATCATACAAATACTACTGGCTCAGTGGTATTTGAAGGTGGCTCCGCAAATATCACATTTAAATGTCAGGCAGCTGGAAAGTTAGAACTTATTGTAAAGGATTCAAAGGGTAGTACTGTTGTTTCTGTAGCACCAACTATTTCTGGAGGAGATACCCCGAAAGAGGATACTCCTGCAGCAACACCAGCAGCACCCACTACAGCTAACACACAATTTACGATAGACAAAATAGGATATGTTGCATCAGACAAGTTTACAGATGCCGAGATTCCATCAGGATTTGCGACCACAAAGGTCAATATGTTTAGCCATGATTATAAATGTTTGTCTAATGGAACATTTACACTTGTATATTTAAAAACTGCAACGGATATCACTGGTGCTGGAAAATTCTTTTATTTGGATACATCTGCCAAGACTCCCTATGCAATTACAATGGCTGGTAATCAAAAAACGTATTTTATTGTACCAAGTATATCTGTAGATCTGCCGAATGCAGCGATGACTCAGAAACAGATAACCTTAGTTGGAGCACAGGTTCCTGGATACACGATTCCACTTAAGAGCGGAGATCGAACGTTTGTCTATGGATGTGACCAGACCAAGGCATCAGGATGGTTCGAAGTTGATGAATCAAAGGGAACATATACAGCAATAGATGCAAAAAAAATCTCAGAAATTTCTGATAATGCAGTACCAAAAACGAAATCTGACTCTTCCAAAAAAGTTGAACCTGCAAAAAAGGCTAACAATCAGCCCACATTTATTGATAGGGTCAAGACTCTTTTTACAAATTCGGATTTCTTGTTTGTGATTACACTTGCCGCCATAATAATTGTATTGACTCTTTTAATTAGAAATTCAAGAGTGGGGAAGGGATTGATGGAGAGCGATGAGGACGAAACAGATTCCGCTGATGAATCTGAAGATGATGAAATGGAAACAGATTTATCAGAAGATTATGATAGTGCTGATACGGCAATATTAGATGAGGATAATGACGACGACGATTCTGATTACAGAGAGACACATCTTGGATTTTTCGCAAAGCGAAGAAAAGAAAAAGAAGATGAGGAAGAATGGCGTCGTTTATCTGAGATGAATCTTGATGATTATTCATCGGAAATAATGGATAAAAAATCCCCAAATAATCAGAATGAAAATAGTAGAGTAAAAGACTTATACCATGAGGAAAATGGTGGTGATAAATATGATAATGATGAGGATGATCTTCCCAAAATAGATATCACCAATGTTGATAAGGTGGATACGCCAACTGTTGAGGGAATTACCGGTATTAATGTAACTGGTAAAGATAAAAGTATCCGATCAGGTGATAATGCGACTGATATAACAAATATTTCGTCAGAATCAGATGATTTAAATTCAAATAAAATTAGTGAATCTGAAAAAAATGATTCAGAAACTAATAATAGTGAAACCACTGATATAAAGAAAACGGCAAAGGATTTTGATTTTATAGATTTTAATAACCTTTAAATTTGTAAATATAAGGAAGACATATGAATTATTCTAATCAGGCTGAAAACGCACTAAAAACTGCAAAACGAATTTCATCTAAGTTAAAGCATGATTTTATTGGTACTGAGCATCTGCTTGTAGGGCTTTTAAGAGAAGAAGAGTCTATAGCAGGTCAGGTATTGGCAGAAGAAAGCATTAATTCTGATGATGTAATGAACCTTATAACTGAGCTTATGCATACAGAGGGTGGCACCGGTGTCATGGAGAGAAAAGGCTATACACCGAAGCTTAGACAGGTTCTTGAATTGGCAGAAGAACAGGCAAAAATGTCAGAGTCTTCTGAAATTGGAACAGAACATCTTCTCTTAGCGCTTTTTCAGGTAAGGGATTGTGCCGGACTCAGACTTATGAATTCTCTTAATGTGAATGAAAGCAGAGTTTTTCAGGATTTGCTTCAATCCATGGGAGAAAGTGGGCGAATATATAGTAGAAACGTAAATGCCAAGATGCAGCAGAACGGCGAAAATAATGAGTCGATTTTGAGCCAGTTTTCCAGAGATATGACGGAACTTGCTAGCGAAGGCAAACTAGACCCTATAATTGGTCGTGAACACGAAATTGATCGAGTTATTCAGATATTAAGTAGAAGAACAAAAAATAATCCATGCTTAATTGGAGAACCAGGAGTTGGCAAGACAGCCATTGTTGAAGGCATTGCTCAGAAAATAGAGAATGGATCTGTCCCAGAATCTGTAAGAGGATTTAAACTTATCTCACTTGATCTTTCTGGAATGGTCGCAGGTACAAAATACAGGGGCGAATTTGAAGAGAGAATTAAAAAGGTTATAAATGAGATTAAAAATGATGGGCATATCATTCTTTTTATAGATGAGATTCATACACTTATTGGTGCAGGTGGTGCTGAAGGAGCCCTAGATGCCTCCAATATCATGAAACCGGCGCTTTCAAGAGGAGAGCTTAGAGTAATAGGTGCTACAACAATTGATGAGTATCGTAAGCATATTGAAAAGGACGCAGCGCTAGAGAGAAGATTTCAACCGGTAACCGTGGAAGAACCCACAGAAAAAGAGTGCATAGATATACTTCAAGGAGTAAAGAAACTTTATGAGGATCACCATAATGTTGAGATTACCGATGAAGCAGTTACCGTTGCAGTAGACTTGTCTACCAGATATATTACTGATAGATTTTTGCCTGATAAGGCTATTGATATCATAGATGAGGCTGCATCTCGTATTAGAATGAGAAAATCCACCAGCATACCCAGACTTGATGAGTTGAAAACCAGGTTAAGAGGAGCTGATGAGAAACTTGAAGAACTTCTTATGGACGGTGACATAGCCGGTGCTAGAGAGATAAGACAGCAGATAAAAGAAGACAGAGAAGAAGTAGCCAAGCTTGAGAAGAGATTAACAGGTAAAAAAGGTGGAGTAAGAGCTAAGCTTCAGCCGGAAGATGTAGCAGAAGTAGTTGCAGAATGGACTAAGATTCCTGTGACTAAGTTGACTCAGACAGAGGCAAATAGATTAAAGAATCTCGAGAAGACACTTCATAAAAGGGTAATTGGACAAGAAGAAGCTGTAAGCGCAGTTGCCAGGGCTGTCAGAAGAGGCAGGGTAGGGCTTAAGGAACCAGGCAGACCTATTGGCTCTTTCCTGTTTTTGGGACCTACAGGAGTAGGAAAGACTGAGGTTTCAAAGGCTCTAGCAGAAGCAGTCTTTGGAGATGAAAATGCACTTATACGTGTTGATATGTCTGAATACATGGAAAAGTATTCAGTTTCAAAAATAATTGGATCGGCACCCGGATATGTAGGATATGAGGAAGGCGGTCAACTTTCTGAAAAAATCAGAAGACATCCATACTCAGTTGTTCTTTTTGATGAGATTGAAAAGGCGCATCCTGATATTTTTAATATTTTGCTTCAGGTTCTTGACGATGGGCATATAACGGATTCGCAGGGTAGACGAGTTGATTTTAAAAATACTATTATTATCATGACATCTAATGCAGGAGCACAGGCCATTGTTGAACCCAAGCATTTGGGATTTGAGACGGGTGATACTGCCAAGGCTGATTATGAAAACATGAAAAGCAATGTTATGGATGAAGTGAAGAGGATATTTAGACCGGAATTTTTGAATAGAATTAGCGAGACAATCGTATTTAAACCATTGACTAGAGATGATCTTCATAATATAGTCAACCTATTATCTACATCACTTAAAAAGAGATGCAAAGAATCATTTGATATAACACTTGATATTAAAAAAGATGTTCTTGATTATATTGTTAATAAGGCGTTTGAACCGAAATACGGAGCTAGACCACTTAGAAGGAAGATACAGACAGAAATTGAAGATCCGTTATCAGAAGAGATTTTATACGGAAGAATAAAGAGAGGCGACAAGGCTTCTGTTGTGTCTGAAAATGGAAAATTAGTATTTAAGACACAAAACCATAATAAGAGTAATAAAAAGTAACAAAATATAAATAGGCTATTTTGAGAGGAGATAATAAAATGGCTGTTATTAAAGAACTGATTCGCGAGGAAGCAGATGGAACTATTAGTTTTGGAGATTATAGTCTAAGTGAAAAGGCCAAAAAAGATGGATTTTCACATGATGGTGATACATACAAGATTAAGACATATAAGGATATTACAAAACTAGAGAAAAATGAAATGTTCGTCTATGAATCCGTTCCGGGAACATGTGCTGAACATCTAAGGGTCAAAGAGGATGAACTTTCATTTGAAGTATCAGGTGCAGATGATGCAGAAATCACCCTTGGACTTGAACCTGAGACAGAGTATGAAATATATAAAGAGGATATCGCTTCTGGAACAATGAAGACTAATCTTGGAGGAAAGATTACATTGTCAGTGGAGATTAATGATGGCCAGGCAGTTAAAATTAAAGTAATTAAAAAGTAAATATCGAAGTTATAGAAGTGTAAATATATTAATGATAAACAAATAAGAAAATTTGATTTTTAATAAATTGAATACTAATTAATATATAGTGGGATGAGTTTTAATTTAAATGCGAGGGTGTCTGTCCAGACACCCTCATTTAATTAATTTGAGGAGAAAAATTGGCAAAGACAAATAAAACAGTGTTTTTCTGTCAGAACTGTGGATTTGAGTCAACCAAATGGTTGGGGCAGTGTCCGGAGTGTAAAGAATGGAATACATTTACGGAAGAGGTAATAACACCTCTTTCGCAAAAAAAGGAAAAAGAACTTAAAAAAGTTGAGACACATACATTATCTGAAATAACAGTGGATGCAAAACAGAGACAAAGTACCGGCATGGAAGAGTTTGATCGTGTCCTTGGAAGCGGAATAGTAAGTGGGTCGCTTATTCTTGTGGGTGGAGATCCTGGAATTGGAAAATCAACACTGCTTCTTCAGACTTGCCGTAATCTATCACAGACCGATACTAGATTATTATATATATCAGGTGAGGAATCCCTTCAGCAGATAAAGATCAGGGCAGATAGAATGGGTGATTTTACTGATAATCTAGCATTTCTATGTGAGACAAATTTATCAATAATAGATAGCGTGATCAGAAGAACTAAACCGGATGTAGTAATAATTGATTCTATACAGACTATGTACAATGAAGCAGTTGCCTCAGCACCGGGAAGCGTATCGCAGGTTAGAGAATCAACTAGTGTGCTTATGCAACTTGCAAAAGGACTTGATATCACCATATTCGTTGTGGGACATGTAACCAAGGAGGGTGTGGTAGCTGGACCTAGAGTGTTAGAACATATGGTAGATACTGTTTTATATTTTGAAGGAGATAGGCATGCATCATACCGTATATTAAGGTCAGTTAAAAATCGTTTTGGCTCTACAGATGAAATAGGCGTTTTTGAAATGGTGACAGAGGGCCTGAGAGAGGTGAAGAACCCTTCAGAATTTATGCTTGAGGGACGATCTACTGATGGTAGCGGATCAGTTGTAGCTTGTGCCATGGAAGGAACCAGACCACTTCTTTTAGAGACACAGGCATTAGTAACGAGAAGTAATTTTGGGATGCCTAGACGAACATCGGCAGGTGTTGATTATAATAGAGTTAATCTTTTGATGGCTGTTCTAGAAAAAAGACTTGGCTATAGGCTTGGGGATTTTGATGCTTATGTCAACATTGCAGGTGGTATCCGTTTAAATGAACCGGCAGTTGATCTTGCGGTTTGTATGGCATTAGTATCGTCATTTAAGGACATAACAATTGATAGAGAAACGGTCCTTTTTGGTGAAGTTGGACTCGGTGGTGAGGTTAGGGCTGTATCTATGGCTGATCAGAGAATAAGAGAAGCAAAGAAATTGGGATTTAAGAAAGTCATCATGCCGCTTTCGAACGCACGAAACATTAAATTGGTTCCTGATTTTGATGTAATTGGTGTAAGCACAGTCAAAGAAGCAGTAGAAAAGTTATAACGATAAGTAATGAGACTAGTACTTAAATACTTAAATCATGTATCAGACATTGCTTGTTTATCAAAATCATATATTTCGAAAGAATGCATTTTATATACACAGAAAAGATATATAAAAAGGGATGTGTTTTTTCCTAGATATGTTATATTTGGTGGTAAAATTATCATTGACACTAAAACGCACACAATTCTGACAATTATAAAAAAAAACATTAAATATATCCAATTCAATAAAAAGCCAAATTTTTAGTTGACTTCATGGTGGTAGGATGATAATATACTACTTGCGCCAAGGAAAGCACGAAACACAAAAGCTTCCGAAAGCGATTTAAATAAAAAGCGAACATTGATAACTGAACAGTGAAACAACCTTGAAAGATTCTAAAAAAGAGAATCATTATTGGTTACGAACGTAACCAAACTTACCGATCGAAAGATCGAT
>JAKPAB010000080.1 GCA_029779695.1 Bacillota bacterium
CGGAGCTGGAACTGGAAGTATACCATGAGCGCAGTGTACTGTTCCACTTCCTGTTGCAACCGGAGATGCCACTATTCTGTCAGGATCGATCATTTCCACCAACAGACTTGCTCCTATTACATCACAAACTGCATCCAGTGCTCCCACTTCGTGGAAATGTATCTCTTCTACATCTCTTCCATGGACTTTGGACTCAGCATCTGCAATAAGCATATAAATATTGATCGCATCGCTTTTTACCTTATCTGAGATATCAATAGAATTGATAATTTCTTTTATATCTTCTAATTTACGTTCCTCATGCATATGATCTTCGTCGTGATGGGCTACATGATTCTTTTCAAAACTAACCTTTTCGTGATCTACATCAGAATCGTGATCTAGATCAGAAAATTCCTTTTCATTGCCTGATTTAAAATGATCTTTTTCATGTCCTTCTTCAATTCCTTTTATCAGAACAAGCATATGCGTTCCCATTATACCGCATTTTTCAGCTTTTTCAGCCTTTACGGATATTTTTTCAGGAAAAATCATATTCATCTTATCTAAATATTTCTCTTTCTCGTCTTTACTTAATAATTCAAAAAGCGCTGCATTAATTATATCCCCTGCAGCTCCCATATTTAGTTCAAGATACAAAGTCCTCATAATCAACCCCTTTTTCTCATATGATTGATCCTGCTGGCAAAACAAGCTGCTCCAAATCCATTATCTATATTCTGAACGCTCATACCACTGGAACAAGAATTAAGCATTGTGAGTAGTGCCGATATTCCTCCAAAGGATGTTCCATATCCCACAGATGTCGGAACAGCTATAACCGGACAATCCACCAATCCGTTTATAACTGTTGGAAGCGCTCCCTCCATTCCTGCAACTGCGATTATAACGCTGGCATTCATTATCGTTTCCAAATTGGCCATCAATCTTTCTAGCCCCGCAACGCCCACATCATATAGTTTTTCTACATTGTTTCCTAGGAATTCTGCTGTGAATGCAGCTTCTTCACATACTGGAATATCACTTGTGCCTGCTGAAATTATAAGTATTGTTCCGATTCCGTCAGATATCGGTTTTTTACCTGCAATGGCAATCTGTCCCTTTTTATTATAT
>JAKPAB010000099.1 GCA_029779695.1 Bacillota bacterium
GAATGTCAACAGATAAAAGTACTGATGTTAATAAAAACAGGGCTCGAATTGCTTTGTATTTCACACTCTGTCAGTACTTTTGACTGTATACAGCCCATGGAAACAAACGATATTAATGGTATTTCAGTCAGTGATCTGCTCAGGCTTATTCCTGAAGATCTGTTAGCCGGATTAAGTACCGAAACAAAGGTCGACTATCAGGTTAAAAAGCTTTATGGCCGTAATGTTTTTACGTTATTATTGTTTGGTCTTATTGAAAGTGAACGCCTTGGACTGAGATCATTACAGGATTTCTATAATTCGACGCACTACAAGGTTCTGTTCAATGTATCAAAAACCAATACAACCAAATACAATTCGCTTTCAGCTCGGCTGGCAACGATGAATGTTGATTTCTTCAAGAAAGCGTATGAAGCTATCTATCAGGAGTGTACCCGGTTTTATGATGAAACAGATCTTTCTTTAAACTACCGGATATCGCGGGTTGATTCAACCATGGTTTGCCAGACAGCAGTAAAACTGGAAAAGGGAATTAATGTTGGCTGCAAAAAGGATGGCAAAAAGCAAATCAAATACACGATTTGCCTTACAGATATGTTCCCCAGCAGTGTTGAGGTTTTTAATCAGCAATGTCATATAAACGAAAACCTTACCATTTCCAAAGCTATATTCAAGGTGATTGACAAGAGTAAGGATAATGTTTTTGTTTTCGATCGGGGCGTTTCAAGCCGTGATATCTTCTGCCAACTGGATCAAAAGGAATGTTCTTTTGTTACCAGGTTAAAAACCGATGCTCGTTTTGAAGTTATTGAAGACTTCGAATTACCACAGCAACTGAATGTACGGAATTTATCCATTCTCAAAGACCAGCGTATACATCTTTACAGAAGCGGTAATCATGTGGTTGAACATCCTTTTCGTCTGATACAGACAATAGGTGAAAATGGAATGAAGTATTTTTTCCTTTCAAACATGTTTGATCTTCAGGCAAAAGACATCGTCCTTCTGTACAAGAAAAGATGGGATATCGAGGTCTTCTTCCGGTTTATCAAACAGGAATTAAACTTTGCCCATTTCATCAGTGTGAATGAAAATGGCATTCAAATACTCCTGTATATGACCCTTATCCTTGCCATGTTAATCCTTATATACAAGAAAATGAATGGCTTGGGATATAAAACAGCAAAACGAAGGTTCATGATCGAAATGTGGGACATCATCGCTAAAATGATGATTGAATATAGCGGTGGAGACCCAAACCTGGTATTTCGTTAGCTACAACTAAACGGTGATTCTCAAAATGTCAATGAACTTGTTCTTTTATTTTCTGTAAGTAATGTTTTGAACACTC
>JAKPAB010000102.1 GCA_029779695.1 Bacillota bacterium
TGTCATTTGCCACTCTTGATAACATTTTTTTTACGATTTTTGAGGAACTGTAGTAGCTTGAAAAATACACTAGGAATATACAGCCGATAGAATAACCCAAAATAGAAAGATCCACGGGAGCCTTCATAAAAACATAGGTGTTATCCCATATGATGAGAACGATAAAAACTAGGCCAAGAGGATAATATCTCGGCCAATAGATCTTTTGTGTGAGAAACATCTTTCTGACAAACATGATAAATATATAGAGAGCCAACATATGGCACAAAGCCAAATGTATATTATAGGGTATGTAAAGAATAGTGCGGAGATATTGATCACCGTCAGATGCTTTTAATCTGTAACAGGAAAATACAATACCTGTAAAATTATTGGAAAGCATCATAATAGAATCGAGAATAGAGATTGCGAGTATAAAATAGTAGGTCGGACCATTCTTTTTATAATGATCGGTAATTAAACCAAAGCATTCGTATAGGAAAAAAAGAGTCCAGTCAATAGAAGTAAAAAAGACCGAGAAAAAGAATAGGCCAATGCTTACCCTAGAAGTGGATACGATTGCCATCTGAGAAAAAACAGCCGTTAATAGGGCTAAAAACACTTTTTCTGAGTAGATGGAAAGAGGCCGTCTATTCTTGTGACTTATAATAAAACATACAATAATAAGAATTGCCATTCCCACAAACAGCATAACGTAATAGGATCTCATAAATGAATTATACGAGGATTTTATTTTTTCGTAAAGTACTATATCTATGAATATCCAATATCTATATAAATCAAATATGAGGTAAACTAGATCAATTTTAAAGCTTAAGAATTTCCTTTGCCTGATCGACCCATTCTTTTGACGGAGGATTCATATCCTTTAAAGAATAGGGGAGACATAGCTTTTCATATTTGAATGTTCCAAGCGTATGATACGGAAGAATATCTACTCTTTCTACATTGGAAAGGGTATGAATGAATGCTGCGGTGTTTCTTAGACTGTCTACGGTATCAGATAAAAATTGCAGATTTTCTATATCGGATTCACTTAGAGCAGAATTTTTGGAATCGTTTGTAATAGTAGATATCAGACGTTCTCGCATCTCATCAGGATTCTCTAGAAGAACGTGCCTGATCCAAACTGGCTTACCTATATCGCGTAATTCATTAGCCATCTCGATGATGTTGTCATTGGGATATCCTGTTAATTTCTTATGGACTTCATTATCGATATGTTTGATATCAAGAAGCACGAGATCAGTGTATTGCATGAGTTTTAAAAATCTGTCATGCCATGTGCTATCTGATGCCAGGCTTCTATAGGGGAGACCGCTGGTGTCAATACATGTGTTGACGCCGTTTTCTTTAGCCAGACGGAAAAATTCTGTTACAAAATCCATCTGTAAAAGAGGTTCACCTCCACTTATGGTGATTCCACCCTTGTCGCCCCAATAATCCTTGTAACGCAGAGCCTTGTCAAGAAGCGCAGAAGCGTCATACTCTTCACCGAGATCAGTTCTCCATGTGTCTGGGTTATGACAGAACTTGCATCTCATATCACATCCCTGCAGGAAGGCAATAAACCTTATTCCGGGACCATCAACAGA
>JAKPAB010000111.1 GCA_029779695.1 Bacillota bacterium
ATATAATACGAAGATAAATACAAAGGCATTAATTTGAAACGAGATTTTCTAATATAGATAAGGAAAAATGATATGACATATACACTTGAGGAAGCTAGACAAGCAGTAATAGCTGTTGCGCTTAGACTTAAGGAAAGTAATCTCATAGTAAGAACCTATGGCAACATAAGCTGCAGAGTCAATGAGGATCAGTTTGTCATCACTCCTAGCGGAAGAGATTATGAGACATTGAAATCAGAGGATATTGTCCTTATGAATATATCTGACGGATCGTATGAAGGCAACATATTACCTTCCAGTGAATATCTGGTACATAGGATCACATATAAGCTTCATCCTGGAGCTCAGTGCGTCATACACACACATCAGGCCGCTGCATCGGCACTAAGTATTCTAGGGAGGAATTTTTCAGATTTACATCAATATATGCCGGAGGGCATGTTAGGAGATTTCTCACTTATAGGAAATATAATTCCGACTTCAACTTATGGTGAAAACGGGAGCAAGGCACTTATGAAATCGGTTGGAACGGAATGGGAAAAATACCCAATGTCACAATGCCTTCTGATGAAAAATCATGGAGTGTTATGCTATGGATCATCAGCTGTAGAGGCTTATCATAAGGCTACCATGCTAGAGAGAATGTGCTCATGGATCTATTCCAGCCTGACAGGAATAGATGCTGATGAGCTCAGTACTGACAAGATATATAATGTGGATTTTAGAAAAAAGTTGAAATGGTCCAAGGGCAGTAGCTGGATATCACAACAGACAACATTGTATGTTGTCAGTCCATTTGTGATCAGACAGGCCGTTTCAGGATTGGCTCTTGTACCTTATTTGGATGATGTGGCACAGGCTATAGGTCCAATAGCTATGAACATGGATACAGATGTTAATCAGGTGACTCTTGGCAAAGTTCTTCAAGATATGCCGGTGGTGTTTATGAAGGGAAAGGGTGCACTCTGCATTGGGAGTGATACGGAAGAATCAAGGGATGTGTGCCAGATCCTAGAAAAGGGATGTATGGCAGCGTATCTTGCCAGAAAAGTTAAGGGTATTGACCCTCTTCCTGATCGATTAGCCCAG
The DNA here is from genome assembly GCA_029779695.1 of Bacillota bacterium. Taxonomy (GTDB): domain Bacteria; phylum Bacillota; class Clostridia; order Lachnospirales; family Lachnospiraceae; genus Lachnocurva. The sequence goes on from JAKPAB010000111.1 coordinate 1,090, forward strand.
GCTGAGAGAAACAATTATTTAAAGAGCTATTCAAAACGCAGAAAATGACGTTTGACATTGGTACATAAAATAAGTATTCTATGATGTGGTCATTATTGAGATGGCTGATCTTTCGTGTTGAAAGGTTAAATAAAAATTAATGCTAGACCTGAGAAACAGTGATTTCCAGGTGCTTAATCAAGAATCGAGGAATAATTTTATGAATGACAAGATAGCTCAGTATGTCCGTACAATACCGGATTTTCCTGAGAAGGGAATCATGTTTAGGGATATTACGACTCTTCTCTTAAATCCAGAGGGATTTAAAATGACTATTGATGATATGTCTGAAGCTCTTCAGGGCCTTGACTTTGACGTTATTGCAGGAACCGAATCCAGAGGCTTTATTTTTGGCACTCCTCTTGCATACAATCTTCACAAGCCCTTCGCACTTATCAGAAAAAAGGGTAAGTTGCCTTCAGAAACAGTTTCTCAGGAATATGATCTAGAATATGGCACAGCTACTATCGAGATGCATCAGGATTCTATTAAGCCTGGACAGAAGGTCGTTCTCGTAGATGATCTTATTGCTACAGGTGGAACAATTGAAGCTGCAGCACAGCTCGTTGAGAAGCTCGGTGGAGAAGTTGTTAAAATGCTTTTTGTCATGGAACTTGCAGGCCTTAAGGGTAGAGACAGACTCAATAAGTATGATGTCTATTCAGTTCTTACATACCCAGGTAAGTAATTACTCGTAATATATATATTATTTTTTATGTAAATTACTTTTTATGTATATTACTTTTTATGTAAATTACTTTTAATATAAATTACTTTTAAGTATAAAAAATCTCTTTGAATAGTATTTATTCAAAGAGATTTTTTAGTTATTTATTTTTGAACGCTAATTATCTATGCAATTAATGATATTGCATACTTATAAAAAGTCATAACTTACATAGCAATTACGTTCACTGCTGTTCTTCGATAATTCTTTTGATGACAGAAATCATCTCATGTGATGCAGGTGATAAAAAGTCATTATCAAGACATATTATTCCAAGTGTTCTGTGCTGAATTGGCTCGAGCGGAAATACATCAACAACTCTTGAAATGTTTTTTGTGAGGAGAGAAGGAACAATAGAAATTCCGGCTCCGCATTCTACCATTGCCATACATGACTGGTCATCTAGAATGTGACAGTTAGCACGAATGGAAAGAGCGTATTTATCCAAAAATTCTGTTATGTCTTTATCACAGCTGTCTTGCTGGATTACAAATGGCTGATCTTTTAAATCTTCGGGACTAATTACTGTAGTACCTGCAGGCATATAGTTCTTGGGAGTAACGCAACAAAGGGAGTCATCATACAGAGGTATGAACGGAAGTCCTTCTGCAACGGCATCTGATACGATTCCGAGATCGATCACACCGTTTTTTGTCCAGTTGACAGCATCGTCATAGGATCCCTGATATACTTCGACATCAATCTGAGGATATTCTTCAGCAAAAATCTTTATAATCGTTGGAATCCATGCGAGACAAACGGAATTGACACAGCCGATTTTTACAGAGCCCTCGTTTAGTCCCTTCATGTTTGATACAGCCTGAAGAAGATTCTGATTGGATCTTACTACCTGCTGCAGATAAGGCAAGATCTGTTCTCCTGCGCTGGTAAGTTTGACTCCGTTTTTATTTCTGATGAACAGGGAAAAACCGATTTCAGCTTCCATAGAAGAAATGGAGTGGCTTACAGCGGAAGGAGTCAGATGAAGTAGATTTGCTGCTTTTGCAAATGAACCCTGTTCGATAATGTTTTGAAAAATTTCGTAACTTAGTAGTGTCATATTACCTTTCTTTGAATCAAATTCATTCACAACATGAATAACTTGAACTTTACGTACGGCTGTCTTGATCATATAATATGTCTAGACAGTCAAATGTTGAGTAATCTTTTTTCTTTTTCCCGGCAGCCGAAAGGCTGCCTTTTCCTTTATTAAAATACTATTTTTCATTATACTATAAGAAAATAGGCAGGTCAAAGCTCAAATTCTTTATTTTTAAAAAAATGCAACTAATAGGTGAAAGAAATTCCACTTGTTTTTAGCACCGATTTATAATACTAGCATATTTTAAATTTTTTTCAACTATTGGACAGCATTGAGTACAATATTGCAAGTACAATGTCATGGAATGGGGAAAATCTATGATTTCAAGAGAAAACTTATATCTGATAAATAACTATGCTGATTTTTATTGTATGAAGGGACAATGCCCTCATACATGCTGTAAAAACTGGATAATCGCCATTGACGAGGATACAGAGGAAAATATTAGAAATCGCATTAAATCCGCAAATCTCAAAAACAAAATTATTTTAAAGTTGTCTATGCATTATGAAAACAATGGAATCCTTTCGATCAGAAAGGTTATGGGCACATGTCCTTATTACACTCGAGATGGTTTGTGTGGACATGAAAAGCGTGGTGATAAGGACCTTATGCCGCTTATTTGTCGTATGTATCCTAGAAGGGTAGTTCAGGTCGGAACTTCCAGAGTTGAAGTAACGATGGAATTATCTTGTTTTTCAGCTGCATTATGGTTTTTAAAAAATAAAGATACACCCAAATTGGTTTCGGCAATTGATTATGATTATAAAGAAGGCAAAAAAGATGGGGATGAAAAATCAAATATAGCAAACACTCTAGAGGTTCTATGGAAGAAAAAAAATGATGCACCATCATATCTTATATTCCTAGATGAGCTTAGGAAAAAAGCCATTGACGAACTGATGGATACGGTCGGAATAGAAGATATTCTTTTTACTATAAAGGATCAGTATGAGAGGATATGTTTGATACAGAATGAACTTTTGAGTAATACTATTGATGGTGAGGTTGATCATAAATTACTGAATCTTTTTTCTCATGATGTAGGCTACGCAGATACTGAGGATATTATAGACAAAGCAGATATTGAATACAAAGCAAATACTGTAGATATTATATGCAAAGCAGATAGCACAGAAAATGCAGAAAATATAGAAGATAAAGAAAATACAGATAACGCAGATATAAAAGAAAACATTTTACAGCTTCCAATCCCGATTACGGTATTGAACAGAGTTATATATGAATGTTTTGATCTAAATAGCCAGAAGAAAAAGAACCCAGTTTTTTATCGGCTACTAAGGGGATATGATCGCCTGTTTGGTAATGATAGTCCGGATACGGCAGAGCAGAACTTTTTTAAATTTAATAAAAAAATGGTAAGTGGAGAAGGAACATTAGAAATAGATACATCCGTATACAAAAGGTATATGTCATATTGCCTCATGGAGGAGATACCGGATGCTTATGAGGATTATTATCTCGTTGGCAAGTATCTTTTCTCGATATTTTATACAGAATTATGGATGCTTTTTGATGTGGTTTCAAGATTTGATGAACAGACAAAACGAGTATTTATTAATGAGGCATATATTAATAAAAGCACTGATTATTTAGAGGCTGATATCCTTTCGGCGTTTGAAAGAGCGTTTCGGCATTCTCCAACTATCAAGAAGAATATTCTGGCAATTATCAGAGAAGACTATTTATCTCATAACAAAAAATAAATTCCAATAGATTTCAGAAAAATTAGCACCAAAATGGAATTCATTTAATCTAATGCCGATTTTTAAGCAAATAGAAAAAACTAAACTCGACTTATTAGTACACTTTTTGAAAATCACCTCAAATACGAAAATGTTTTTTGGTAATTTTTACAAAGACTATATTTAAATGAAAGGTGTTATAATATATCTTGCGAGGAAAGGACTAAAAAAATGAAAAGGTATAAAATTGGAGATTATTTAATGCACGAAAGTGCAGGAGTTTGCCAGGTAAAGGAAATTTCAGAACTGGCACTCAGTGGAAAAGGATCAGAAAAAGAATATTATGAGCTTGCTCCTGTTTATCAGGCAGGCGGACAAGTGATCACTCCTGTTGAGGATAAAAATGGTCGTCTTCGTGATATCAAAACAGGAGATGAGATGCAGCAAATACTCGATTCCGTTGATGAAATAGACACTATTGATGAGATGAACAATCGTGTCTTTCAGGAGAGGGTAAAGTCTGCCATGTCTGATTTTGAACCGCGCGCATTAGCTGAAGTTGTAAAGACAGTATATCTTCGCAATAAGAGGCGTATTGCCAGTGGTAAGAAGGCTATGTCTCAGGACGAACGCGTTCTTCAGATTGCCGGAAAGAAGCTCTTTGATGAAATGGCTTTTGCGATGGATGAGGGTCAGGACACAATTGCCCAGAACTTTTTTACGTGTCTTGATGATGGCATGAAATAATTTTTAATCGAATATATTAGATAAAAGATTCAGCACACCGATTTGGTGTGCTGTTTTTTGTAATCATTTTAGACTATGCGGATTAGGATTAAGCATGGCTAAGACTCCGAGTCAATTCATGCTGGTATGAGAATTGCATACAGCTATAAAATCATATATTATTAAATAAAAAGTAAAGTAGGAAAAAGTAAAGTAGGAAAAAGTAAAGCAGAAAAAAGCAAAGCAGGAAATATAAAGCAGAAAATTGCAAAGTAGAATATCAAATCAAAAAAAACATAAAACAGATAATGAAAAAATAATGTAGAAATAAAAAATCAGAAATAATAACAAAAAACGGAAACGAGAATGATATGGAAATGATATTACCGGAAATGAGTGTGGATAAAAAATTAAAGCGCGATATGTCCGTAATTGTTGGAAATTATGAATATTATTATGCTGCCGGGATATTTAGCAAGAGATATGCGGCGGAATCGGGATTCCCTGAGGATATAGGAGATATCAAACCAAAGGAATTAATGACAATCACAAGAGAATCATTGGCAAAACTCGGTTATGTTACATCCGTAGATGAAGAATCTGAGGATGCAAATTACCTCTTTTACCTGATGGGCAGATACGAACCTGATGATCTGTATGATGAAAAAATGCCTATATTGTTTAACAGAGGCAGAGAGAAGGACTAGAGATGACAGAAAAACAGTTCAGAAAAGTTTCTGAATCAATAAGGAGAAGAAAATATGGGGAACTGACAGTTAATCTCATAAATAAATTGATCACATTCCTGGTATTTGCATCGTATCCGGCACTTATTCTTTATATTTATTACTACAATAGAGGGGATGTTATAAAGTGCATTATCGTACCCGCGATTTCATTCGCAGCCGTAACAATGTTTAGGAATATATTTAATGCAAAGAGGCCCTATGAGATATATGATTTTGAACCTGTTATAAAAAAAGATACTTCAGCCCATAGTTTCCCGTCGAGACATGTGTTCTCGGCATTTATGATAGCAATGACTTATTTCGTTGTGGATACTAGGACTTCGATAGATATTTTTGTAATGGCGGCGATACTCGGAGGACTTCGAGTAGTTGGCGGAGTTCACTTCATAAAGGACGTGGTTTCCGGGGCGATAATTGGGATTCTGGCAGGATTTATAGGATATTTTATTATTTTTTAAACCGAGGTCAAAAATGCAACTAAAAAAAGAAAAAGAAAAAAAGAAAAAAATCATTACACCCGTTATCAAGAAACTGCTTGTTTTCTTGATAGGACTATTTGGAACTCTTCTGGCACTTTTTGTTGGTGGATATGTTATGTTTCTCTCTCCCGTGCTGCATCTGTTTAGAGAATGGAGAAGCGACACACTTACAACAATCGGGATATTCAGGTGCGTGATCTCTGTATTATTGGCATCTACAGCTGGTGGAGGAATATGGTGTTTTTTTGACATTATCGCTGGCCTTTTCCGAGAACGAGAAGATGACTAGATTAATTTATAAATAATCAAAAAAGCACCGGATGATGATTCCATAGTTATAAAAATGGAATACGATCAAACCGGTGCTTTTTAATTTCAACATCCAAAACTAAAACATAAATATTATTAATTACTCAGGCTGTAGTTAGGAGCTTCCTTGGTGATATGAATATCATGAGGATGGCTCTCCTTGAGAGAAGCACTGGAAATCTTGACAAATTTCGATCTATCATGAAGATCAGTAACGGTAGGACAGCCACAATATCCCATACCAGAACGGATACCGCCCTTAAGCTGGAAAACTGTATCTTCAAGTGCTCCCTTATAGGCCAAACGACCTTCAACACCCTCTGGAACCAGCTTTTCGTGGCCTTCCTGGAAATAGCGATCTTTTGAACCATTCTTCATAGCAGCAATGGAGCCCATTCCGCGATATACCTTGTATTTTCTTCCCTGATATAATTCTACCTCACCGGTAGCTTCGTCGCATCCTGCAAACATGCTGCCCATCATACATACATTGGCACCTGCTGCGAGAGCCTTGACCATATCTCCGGAGAACTTGAGACCGCCATCTGCAATGATCGGTACATCATATTTTTTGGCAGTGGCATATGCATCCATAATGGCAGTTACTTGAGGGACACCAATTCCGGCTACAATACGTGTCGTACATATAGAACCGGGTCCGATTCCAATCTTAACAGCATCAGCGCCTGCTTTGATCAGGGCTTCGGTAGCCTCACCGGTTGCTACATTTCCGGCAACGATCTGAAGATCAGGATAAGCATCTTTGATCTTGGAAATGGCATTCAATACATTCTTTGAATGACCATGTGCAGAATCAACAACAATTACATCTACGTGAGCCTTATACAAAGCATCAACACGATCCATCATATTGGAAGTAATGCCAACGCCTGCTCCACATACGAGACGACCCTGAGAATCCTTGGCAGAGCCAGGATACTGAATCTGTTTCTCGATATCTTTAATTGTGATCAGTCCCTTTAAATGAAATTCATCATCAACGATAGGGAGTTTCTCTACCTTGGCTTTGGCCAGGATCTTTTTGGCTTCGTCAAGTGTTATTCCTACGGGAGCAGTGATCAGATTCTTTGAGGTCATACATTCTTTGATCTTTCGGTCAAAATTCTCTTCAAACTTTAGATCACGGTTTGTGATGATACCTACCAATTTACCATCTTCAGTTATTGGAACGCCGGATATTCTGAATTTTGCCATCAGGTTATCAGCATCCTGAAGAGTGTTATCAGGAGATAAATAAAAAGGATCAGTGATGACGCCGTTTTCCGATCTTTTGACCTTGTCGACTTCATCTGCCTGAGCCTCGATAGACATGTTTTTATGAATGATTCCGATACCACCTTGTCTCGCCATTGCGATAGCCATGCGGTGTTCGGTTACAGTATCCATAGCTGCTGACATCATAGGGATGTTTAGCTTGATGGACTTCGTGAGCATGGTCGAGAGATCGATCATGTCAGGAGTAACTTCAGAATACTGCGGCACTAGAAGCACATCATCAAAAGTTATTCCTTCACCGATAATTGTTGCCATTACAAACCTCGCTTTCTTTACAAATAAACTGCCATAAGACAGACGTGCCGGCCCCTTCATGATTTTTAATATAAAAATCAAACATAACATTGTTTCTTATTCCTTAGATACATTTCAACAAATGAAACAATGCCAAATGGCACAATCTTGACTTGAAAATTTTATGCGATTCTAACAAAAAAAAGAGGGTGTGTCAATGAAATTCCTGATTTAAAAAGAGTTTTAAAAAAATACAGAAAAATATACCAAATAATGAAAAAAAACAGGGATCGATGTAGCTAATTTTATTGACCAAATGTCATATATTGTTAAATTTTAAATCGTCGCACTATTTGATCGTTTATGAATATAAAGTGTGATAAAATAAAAAATAAACTATGACAAAATAAATGGAGGCATCATGCATTTTCGACCTTGTATCGATATTCATAATGGAAAAGTAAAGCAGATAGTAGGCGCATCCTTTAGGGACAAAGGCAATGAAACGACAGATAATTTTGTTTCGAATAGGCCAAGCGAATATTATGCAGATCTGTATAAAAAGAATGACCTTGAAAATGCCCATGTTATTATATTGAATTCTGGGGATAGCGAGTATTATCAGGCTTCTGGTATCGCAGCACAAAATGCGCTCAGAGAATATCCAGGTCATATGATGGTTGGAGGTGGTATAACCGCGGAAAATGCTGCAGATTATTTGGATGCAGGAGCCAATGCAGTTATAGTTACTTCATATGTCTTTAAAAATGGACATATAGATGAAAAAAATCTAAATAAGATACTGATGGAGATAGGACCAGAGCATCTGGTTTTGGATCTCACCTGTCGTTATCGACTACAATCAGAGACAGATAAAAGTAAAAATAAGAATATTTCGGGATATTATGTGGTTACTGATCGCTGGCAGAAATTTTCAAATGAAATAGTTACACCGGATATGTTACATCGGTTGTCCTCTTCTTGCAGGGAATTCCTGATACACGGGGCTGACTCAGAGGGCATGAAGCTTGGTATAGAAAAAAATCTATGTACTATGCTGGGTAATTACCTTTTGGATGATAAATATAATGAAAAGAATCCGATCACATATGCCGGTGGTATATCTTCTATAGAAGATATTGAATTATTAAATCGATTATCAGGTGGAAGACTTGATTTTACCATAGGCAGTGCGCTTGATATTTTTGGAGGTTACATACAGTTTAAAGAGATTGCTTATAAATACAGGTAGGTTAAATATCGGATATTGATCCTTATTTATAGTTTTACGTATTACAGTTTAGCTTAATTTATTTTACGAAGGACGAGGTGACAGCTATGAAATTTACCAAGATGCATGGATGTGGCAATGACTATATTGTGGTAGACTCGATGAGGGGAAGCTATGAACATGAGAGCGAACTAGCCAAAACGGTATGTACCAGATGCTTTGGTATAGGGGCGGATGGAATGATCTTTGTTAAAAAATCAGGGGATGCAGATTTTTTGATGGATGTATATAAGTCAAACGGTTCTGTAGGTGAGATGTGCGGAAACAGCGTTAGATGTTTAGGAAAGTATGTATATGATAATCATCTTACCAATAAAACGGATATTACGGTTTCGACGCCTACAGGAATAAGGCTTTTAAAACTATTCCCGGGGAAATTCGGAAGGATCGAGAAGGTAAAGGTTGATATGGGATCACCTGATTACACGGCTTCAAAGGTTCCGGTTATTTTTCCTAAAAACAAATTTATAGATGAGCCTCTTGAAATAAATGGAACCATATACCATGCAACGTGCTTATCTCTTGGCAATCCCCACTGCATTGTATTTATGGAAAAGAATATCAATAGACTTAACATTAAAAAAGTAGGTCCTGATTTTGAAAAACACCCTTCATTTCCCAAGGGAACAAATGTTGAATTTGTTCATATCATAGACAGGGAGCATATGTTTGTCAGAACATGGGAGAGAGGGATCGGAGAGACTATGGCGTGTAGCACTGGAGCCTGTGCCGCTGTTGCAGCAGCGGTAAGCCTTAATCTGACAGAAAACGCTGTAGAGGCGGGATTCAGTGGCGGAAAAGTGCGTATATCCTATGATGACAGTGAAAATAAGCTCTTTATGATGGGCCCTGTGGAAATGGTTTTTAAGGGCGATATAGATATAAGCCCGGATGAAGTATCAGAAAATGATGTAAAGATATATAAGATTTAGAAAAAAGCATAATGGATGTTGAAAAAACAGATAACGAGGCATCATTATTATAAAATATAGCAAGGTTCGTATCCCTTGCTATATTTTAGTTTTTCTTTTATAATTAATTATTAATTTTGTCAATAATACTTAGAAAGCGCCGTAATTTGGGAGATCAGAAGTTTAATAATGAAATAAATAACGTCAAAACGAAATTTCCTAACGATGACGATCATAGAGGTGTCATTCCTACAGAGAATTTTCAGGATCCCGATGTGATATTCGAGAGACTGATAGCTAGAGTCCGCGCTTATCACCCTAATACAGATATTAAAATGATTGAAAAAGCGTATCATTTTGCTGCTGAAGCCCACAAGGATCAAAAGAGAAAATCGGGAGAACCGTACATCATTCATCCGCTATGTACAGGACTGATACTGGCAGATCTGGAATTGGATAAAGAGACGATAATTGCTGGAATCCTGCATGATGTGGTTGAGGATACAGATGTTACTCTTGAAGATATAGAGAGAGAATTTTCACCGGAGGTAGCTCTTCTGGTAGATGGAGTTACAAAACTTGGACAATTAGCCTACGATGTTGATAAGGTAGATGTTCAGGCTGAGAATCTGCGTAAGATGTTCCTGGCTATGGCTAAGGATATAAGAGTGATCATAATAAAGCTCGCGGATCGTCTCCATAATATGAGGACTCTGGAATATATGCGTCCGGAGAAACAGAAGGAAAAGTCTCGTGAAGTAATAGAGATATATGCGCCTATAGCAGAAAGGCTGGGTATTTCAAAGGTCAAAACAGAGCTGGATGATCTGGCACTGCATTATCTGGAGCCGGAAGCCTATGAAAGCCTGGTAGTACAGGTCAAGGAACGAAAAAACGAACGTAATGATTATGTTGGCGACCTGATACAGGAGGTCGAAAAAGCCGTTCATGATGCGGGAATAGAGGCATCAGTTGAAGGACGTGTCAAGCATTATTTCAGCATATATAAAAAAATGGTGAGCCAGCATAAGGATATAGATCAGATATATGACCTATTTGCGATCAGGATAATTGTTGATTCCATCAAGGACTGTTATGCCGCCCTTGGCGTTATGCATGAGAAATATACACCTATTCCAGGGCGTTTCAAGGATTATATCGCTATGCCCAAGCCGAATATGTACCAGTCACTTCATACAACATTGATAGGACCTACCGGTGTTCCGTTTGAAGTGCAGATTCGTACATATGAGATGCATAGGACGAGTGAGTATGGTATCGCTGCTCATTGGAAATACAAGGAAAGTGGCGAAGGTGCTACTATTAATAATGAAGAGGAAAAGCTGTCATGGCTCCGACAGATTTTGGAGTGGCAGCAGGATACCTCTGATAATAAAGAGTTTATGAGTCTGGTCAAGAGTGATCTGGATCTATTTAGTGACTCTGTATTTTGTTTTACCCCGTCAGGGGATGTCAAAAATCTTCCCAATGGATCTACAGTAATTGATTTTGCGTACAGCATTCATTCCGCAGTTGGAAACCGAATGGTAGGAGCCAAGGTCAATGGACGTTTGGTGCCTATAGATTATGTGGTGAAAAACGGCGACAGAATAGATGTTATGACCTCACAGAATTCAAGAGGTCCGGGTACTGATTGGCTCAAGATCGTAAAATCTACACAGGCCAAAAATAAGATCAATCAGTGGTTTAGGCAGGAGAGAAAGGAAGAAAATATCCAAAAGGGCAAGGATCTGATAATGTCAAATGCCAAGGCCAAGGGTATACAGTTTCCTAATATAAACCGTCTTGAATATCAGGCTGTCATAATGCGTAGGTATGGGTTCCATGATTGGGAATCTGTTCTGGCTACGGTTGGACACGGCGGACTCAAGGAAGGCCTTGTAGTCAATAGGATGTATGATGCCTATAAAAAGGATCATCCTATTGTAAAGACTGATGAGGAAGTACTGGCAGAGGTAGGAAGCCGTGATAATGAAAAGAAGCAGGATGCAAATAAACAACATATTCTTCATTCTAAAAATGGTGTAATTGTCAGTGGAGTTACTGATCTTCCAGTTCATTTTTCAAAGTGCTGTAGTCCTGTTCCGGGAGATGAGATCTGCGGATTTATTACCAGAGGAAGAGGAGTTACCATCCACAGGACCGATTGTGTCAACGTTATGAATATTCCGGAATCGGAGAAAAAACGTATCGTAGAAGCAGTGTGGGAAGAGGATGTATTAAACGACAATAAAAGCGGAGAGTTCGAAACTACTATCAGAATCTTTGCAGAGGATAGGACGGGACTCCTTGTCGATATATCAAAATTATTTACCGAAAGGGAGATCGACATCAGGGCTCTTAATACAAATCGTGGCAAAAATGGAATTGTTACAATTGTTGTATCCTTTTCTGTCAAGGACAAGGCGGCACTTAGTGACCTGATCCGTCGCCTCAAGGTCATCGACAATATTGATGATGTTAGGAGAGCATGATAATGGCCGATTGGCATATAGAGAGCTATATTGTAGGTAATATAGAAACTAATTGTTATTTTCTGGTGGATGATCAGACCGGACTCACTATAATAGTAGATCCAGGCGGGGAACCGGAAAAACTGATAGCTATAATAGATGAAAAAGGCTATAAACCGGCAGCGATTTTGATCACTCATGCTCATTATGATCATATAAGTGGGGCTGAATCCTTACATAATGCCTACAACATACCGAGACTGATCTCAGAAATCGGCAGAGAAACCATGGCAGATACCGAGATCAACATGTCTCAGTATCTGGGCGGTGAGTCTGTAAAATATAATGCTGAGGAATTTTTGAGAGATGGAGAGACCCGTAAAATAGGAAGGTTTCAGTTTAAAGCTCTTGAGACTCCGGGTCATACTCCATGCGGAATGTGTTTTTATTTTCCAAATGAAATGGCACTTTTCTCTGGGGATACTTTGTTTTATGGTTCTGTTGGGAGAACCGATTTCCCGGGGGGCAGCATGAGCGCACTGATAAGATCTGCTAGAGAGAAGATAATGACCTTGCCTGAAGTGACGAAGGTCTATCCTGGTCATGGCCCGGAAACAGATATTGGAACTGAAAAGAATTTCAATCCATATTTTGATTTTTAATGAATTGCTATTTGAAATATAAGTAAACACAGATATAATCGAGCTAAATTGCATTTTCATTGCACTATTTCATAAACTATATTAAAGAAAACTCTAGAGACCTTTGAGGGTTTCTTAAAATACTGTATATTAAATTTACAGTCGTAATATCATAATTTGCAGTTTTTTTTTAATAATCTAAAAGGTTTCGTTAATAAATACAAACTTTGCTCCACGTAATAACTGGAAATACGTAATAGTAATTTTTCTTTTATATAAAAATTATATGAGATATTTGAAGTTTATTAAGGGGAAAAAGCAATGATTGAAAAGGAATTTAATGAAATTATTGAGCAGGAGTACGCCAAAGTTGCAGCAGGTGAAGGCGGCTTTTTACTTGCAAAATACAACAATGAATTTTCTGTAAAAAACATTGAACTCAACATTGAAAAAAATGGTGGGGTTCGTGTATATCGTTTTGATCTTGAATACAGAGAGATGTTACTTGGAATAGCTCCCTTTATGCAGATCATCAAGGATACCATTGACGAAAAGCTAAGTGGAGATATTGATGCTTTTCTGGAAATGGCACATGTCTATCCGGTTCAAAGGGATCTATTCTCATCATATCTAAAGACGGGTAAGGCAAAGAGAAAAGAAAGCATAATATTTTCAGAATTTCAATATGAAAAGGAGAGATTTGCTCAGGGCATGGTCTCTTCTATTGAAACCGCAGCTAAATTATCCCCCTTTATAATAATCATAAACAGAATGCAGATCGCACCATATGGTCTTTTAAAAGTACTAATGGATCTGGAGGATGATGTGATAAACGCGAAGTTTGCAGTTGTGCTTGGATATAGCAATAGTATTCCTACACCGACCTATACTTCTCATATATGGGAAGATTTTCAGGAAAAGTTGGATGATTCAGGAAGAATCGTAAATATAGGTAATGCAGAACAGAGTCCCGGTTTTACCGAAAATATTCCTTCGTTTAATAGCTTTAGTAAAAAGCATCTTGATAACTTATTCAATATTATTTATTTCTTTGATATTAAAACAGTGGATTACTATATTGTGATGTTAAATAAATATATTGAAAAGAACCCAAAGAAAATACCGGAGATTAACCTGATAGGGTTTGTCAAGTGTAAAGCATATACCTCGCTTTTGAAAAATGATACATCAAAGACATTAGAGTGCTTAAACTATATTAAAGATACAATAATGAATAATAATCCTGATTTAATATTGGGATATTTATATTTTTCGGCCAAGGCATATATGTATGATGGAGCTATCCTGGCAGCAGAGGAAGTAGTGGAAGCGTGTCTGTTGGAGCAGGAAATGGACGAAGAGTGGAGATTTAAGTTTGAGGTGCTCTATGCCATAATCAAAATGGGATCATGGATTAATGTGTTTTTCTTTAGAGAAAATATTGGAGTATCTGATGAATTGATGAAAAAGATTGAGGAGCACGGATATTACAATCATCTGGCATATTTTAATATATATGCTTTTGATAATGATGCAACCAGGATGCGTGAGACAATAGATAATGAGCCTGATCATTTTAAGAAGGGCCTGGAAATCGCGCGCAAGCTTGATAATAGACATTTGCAGCATATGGCCTATGAGAAAAATATAATGATGGCATCATCCTATGGACTGAATGATGTGGCGATTGCATATTTTTCCAAAGAAGAAGCCGAAACCGCAAACGGGCATCGTCTGTTGATGGGTCACATATATAGCGGAATTGGTTATAATCTAAGTGCACTTGGACATTATACCAAGGCAGATTGCTATTATAACAGATCTCTTGATGAGTACTTCAAATTAGGAAGTACCATTGATATCGCAGAAGTTTTGTATAATAAATCCATGAACAGGATCGTTCTTGGAGATTATTATGGTGCTGAAAATACTCTGAATATAGTGCTAAAGATCATCAGACATCTGAGATTAAACAGGATGAGAGTATGTAATATATCCAAGATATATGGACTCTTAGCACTTGTAAGTATACTTCAGGACAACAGATTCTCATGTGAACAACATCTAAAGCGATGCAATAATTTTCTCGCATATTATATGAACAAGGATTACACAGATGTCATAGACTATACTCATGATTATACGAATTATGATGATGAGATATTACTATATTATCTATCCAGCGCACTACTATATGATAGCATTGGACAAAATCAAAGAGCTGAGAAATTCTATCAGTTAACGGACCGATATCTTGACCTGGCTAAGGGAAATGGATATTACTGTCAGAGAATATATCTTGAGCATCGTAGTAATTTTGAGAAAAGAAGAAACGATGAGGATAATTTCAAGGCTGTTCAAGAAGAACAGAAAGCTTACGAAAAAGAGTTTGATGTCAGAAGAAATATAGATCTGTCTCGTTGGACAAAAATCAAGGAATGCGATGGCATAGAGGAGGAACCCTCTATTACAGATTTTGAAGAGCATTTTGAGACTTCAATCATCAAAAGAGAGGACATTGATGATCTTATAGAGGTTGATGAATATAGAAAAGCTGATGAAGAGTCTAAGAGACTCAGGGTATTCATGGAAGACTGGCAGGAAACAATAAACAGCGAGAGCATCAATCCTAAAGAACTGGTAAAAAATGCAATGTGGTTGTTTAAAAGTTATTTTTCTGTGGATCACTGTATGTATGTCCGACGTCAGGAAGATGGTAAATATTCTGAAATCTATAATGATACCAGCGCCAAGATAACAGATCTTACTACGATAAATATTGGTAAATTCCTTATGGTAAATCAGCGCGGTGTGGTGATATCCAAGATATCCAATGAATATGAGGATTATAATGAACTCATAAGAGTATTCGGAGGAGAAAAAATATGCTCATTTGTTATGATACCATTCATATCTGATGATAAAATAGAGCATATATTTATCACATATATTGAAATGCGAGAAGGATGGTTTTCCATGCATAATCATTATCTGCTGGATTATCGGGATATGGATTCATTTAGGCTACTATTTAGAGAGATAGTGGTGGCAGTTCAAAGGATAGAGGGTATCTGGAAGATAAGAGAGATGAACAGAGAACTCTATCAGTCTGCAGTTACTGACCAGTTAACACAAATTAGAAATAGAAACGGACTGAACTCATTTATTGATGAGGTCAATTCCGGTAATCGTGAGAATTTCCGTGGTCATGGGGCTGTAATATTTATAGACCTGGACAATTTCAAAGCTTATAATGACTACTATGGCCATGAATCTGGTGATTTTGTGTTGAAAAAATTTGCTGCGCTTTTTGAAAAAGCTGTTGGAGAATTGGGAATAGTTGCCAGATATGGGGGAGATGAGTTTGTAATTGTCCTAAGCTCTGATGACAAAAATATAATTATTGATATAGTAGAAGAAATATTTGCAAAAATTGATGAAGCTGCAGGATTCAAGGATGAGCTCATGGTTTGCTTGGATGATATTAATAGTAGAGATGAGCCCGAGAATATATCCTGCTCAATGGGAATCGCTACATCTGCAAGAGATGGAAGTGATATGGAAATTGTATCTTTGATCAGAAGAGCGGATAGGGCTCTTTACGAAGTGAAAAACGATAAAAAGGGAACATATAAGTTTATGGAGAACTAGATTAAATACAGAATGATAAGAAAAAGAAAGAAACAAAAATGATTAAGATCCAACTAAATAAAGCAGACTATGAGTATGACATTTACTCTTTGATACAGGCATTTTATCCAGGTGAGGATATGTTCCTGGACTATGCGACCGATGACGGAGACGAATCAGATCTGCCGTATCAGGTCAGAAATAGGAAAAAAGAGGAAAATGATAAGAAAGAACCGGATCTTGAATTCATTATCACATATAGTGAAGCCGAAAAAGAAATTCAGATAACGGCTATTCAAAATAAAAAAGTCAACCAGGAAGAAATTGATAATAAAATAATCACGATTACACCTACAGATCCTACAGATCGCCCTAACACCAGAAATGAACTGAAAAGGGCGATCTATTCTCTGTGCCGTGATCTGACTGGCAAGACTCTTCCTTGGGGAACTCTTACCGGCATTCGCCCGACCAAGGTAGCACTTAATATGCTGATGGAAGGTGAGACTTCTGAAGCTATAGAGAAATTCATGTCGGAAAACTATATGGCAAGTCATGAAAAAATAGATTTAGGAATAGAAATCGCAAAAAGGGAAAAATCATTGCTGTCAAATCTCCATACAAATGGAGATGGCTACAGCCTGTATATAGGAATACCGTTTTGCCCAACGACCTGTCTGTATTGTTCTTTTCCGTCTTACGGGTTAGCTGAAATGGCAGGTCAGGTGGATAGATATCTGGAAGCTCTGAAAAAAGAGATCATGGCAGTTGTAGACATGATGCAGGATACGTCTATGTACCTGGATACCATATATATGGGAGGTGGAACGCCAACTTCACTTACGGCAGAGAAGCTGGATGATCTGTTAAAATTCATAACAGAAACAGCCCCTATGGAAAAAGTAAGAGAATTCACGGTAGAAGCAGGTCGCCCGGACAGTATTACCATGGATAAACTAATGGTAATGAAAAAATATAATATCAGCAGGATCTCCATTAATCCTCAGACTATGAATCAGAAGACCTTGGATCTAATCGGTAGGAGACATTCCACAGAAGCAGTTAAAAAAAGTTTCCAAATGGCGAGACAGATGGGGTTCGATAATATCAATATGGATGTGATATTAGGACTTCCTGGTGAAACCAAAGAGGATGTGGCATATACTTTTTCTGAGATTCAGAGAATGAAGCCGGACAATCTGACGGTACATTCTCTGGCGATCAAGACCAAATCAAGATTGCATGAGGAATGGGATAAGTATCGTGAATATGCTATGGATAATTCCAATGAATTAATGGCTATGGCTCACGAAACAGCAGCAGCACTTGGCATGAAGCCTTATTATCTATATCGTCAGAAAAATATGGTAGGAAACCTGGAAAACGTTGGATTTGCAGTACCTGGAAAAGAAGGGATCTATAATATCTTGATAATGGAGGAAGTACAGACTATAATGGCCTGTGGCGCCGGGACGGTATCAAAGCGAGTCAGGACAGATATAGTAGAACAAAATGAAACTGCTGAAGGAAAAGCTCCTCGTGCAATTACCCGCTGTGATACAGTTAAAGACGCGGCAACATATATAGATAGAATTGATCAAATGATACAGAGAAAACAGAATTTGATCAAATAATGTAATAAGAATCAGGACTTGTAGTAATGACAAAGAAACAAAGGAACACCAATATTGAACTGCTTCGCTTGATCGCAATGTTTATGATAGTTGTATTTCACATTGTTGATCACTGTGTGGTGATTCAGCTGACTGACACAGACTCAATCGCTAGATTAGGTAATGGACTGTTTAACTATCCACTTTTTTATAAGAAGTTATTCATATTAAATTCGATTATGCCTCTCGGCAAGGCCGGTAATGCAATCTTTTTGATCATATCAGGATATTTCATGATACTGAAGGGCAAGGAGATCAACATCGTCAATATTTCGAAGAAATTATTGTTACAGTTAGGATTCGCAGCTATCATGCTGGTCCTGGCATCAACGGCTACATATTATTATAATATAAGATCTCTTTCGAACCTTAATCTTGTAAATATAAAAATATTTAATGGTATGTCATGGTTTGTGGGTTACTATTTTTTGGTAATACTTATAGCAGCTTTATTTTTAAACAGGTTTCTGATCAGTCTGGATAAAAAAGGTTTTATAACATTTCTGATAACCCTGTTTGCCGTAGTAGAATTCACTTGGTCAAGCGGTGTCATAAATGACCTGGCCAATGGATTAAGTACATTATGTACCGGAGTTTTTCTGTATTCATTAGGCGCATTTATACAGAAGTATGATCCATTTGAGAGAGTCCGTACATATGTATTTTTCCTGGTAATAGGCATGACATATGTACTCATATACATATCAGGATATAATAATGCTGAGACAAACATTAAAAATTATTTTTTGAATGATAAAACAGACAATCTGGTACAGCCATTTTTTCAAAGCATATCAAAATACAATGATTCAAGCATAGTCGTGATTCTTATTGGATTATGTATGTTTGAGATATTTAGGCGGATAAAGGTCCCTACAAGTAGGACCATTAATTTTCTCGCTAAGAGTACATTTATGATATATCTAATTCATGATAATTCTTTTTTCTATAGTATATGGGGCAATAAGGACTGGATCACTACCCTTTATAATACGCCTGGCAGATTTGTGATATCACTTTTAAAATGGTCGATTGCAACATTTTTGACTGGAGTATTTGTATATATTTTATACATCCTGGCGGGAAAAATATTTATGAGCTGTAGATGGATATTTATTAAAAAAGAAGATTCAGAAAAAGAGGACTTGATTAATAATTTCGCTGAAAGAAAAACAGGTACTTACTAATATATGTATGTTTTGGCTTAGAACAACGGCTTTCTTGCCAACCCAGGTTTTGTGTCTTATAATAAAAAACACGTGAAAATATTCATCTGTTAGATTTTGAATAGTAGATTATGGCTAGAATAAAAACAGATCATAATTAGATTGAAAATAGATTAGAAGTAGATTAAAGACAGATTGCAAATAGAAATGAGAGAAAAAAATGGCATTTTCCAAAAAACCAGTTAATGGAATGAAGGACATTCTCCCACAGGAGATGGAAATCAGAGACTATGTGACAGGCGTTATAAAAGAAACCTATAGGAGTTTTGGATTCACTCCGATCGAGACACCATGCATGGAGAATATAGCTAACCTTACAGGTAAGGACGGCGGGGAAAATGAAAAGCTTATATTTAAGGTACTTAAAAGAGGAGAAAAGCTTCATCTAGTTGATGCAAGAGAAGAGATGGATGTTGTGGATTTTGGAATGAGATATGATCTTACAGTTCCTCTGTCGAGATTCTATGCTAATCATGCCAATGAACTGCCGACACCATTTAAGGCACTTCAGATAGGATCAGTTTGGAGAGCAGATCGTCCTCAGAGAGGACGTTATAGACAGTTTACCCAGTGTGATATTGATATTTTGGGAGAAGAATCAAATCTTGCAGAAATTGAACTCATAACTGCAACTACCACGACTCTTGGAAAGCTTGGATTTAAAAATTTTGAGATCAGGATCAATGATCGCCGTATTTTATCCGCAATGGCAACATATGCAGGATTTCCTTTGGATAAACAGGATGAAGTATTTATAATTCTGGATAAGATGGACAAGATCGGAATAGACGGAGTCAGAAATGAGCTGGTCGAAAGTGGTATTCCTGCTGAAAATGCAGACAAATATCTGAAGCTTTTTGAAGATTTGTCAGATAAAAAAGATGTATCAGATGGAATAGCATACCTGCAGTGTATACTTGGTTCAACTTCCAAGAGTGACAATGCTGAACAGGGCAATGAAAAGAATACTGCAGCATCTGTATATGAGGCAGCAGCTAAGAACCTGACGGAAATCGCTGAGTCGGTTAATGCCAGTAAGGCTGCAGTGTATGATCTGGTATTCGATCCTACACTTGTCAGAGGAATGAGTTATTATACCGGAACTATTTTCGAAATAGCTATTCCGGAGTTCGGCGGAAGCTGCGGTGGTGGCGGACGCTATGATAAAATGGTGGGCAAGTTTGCAGGACATGATGTACCTGCCTGTGGATTCTCTATTGGATTTGAGAGAATAATACTTCTCCTAATGGAGAGCGGATTCCAGGTACCAGGGAATAGCGACAAGGTTGCAATTCTGGTTGAGAAGAACCTACCATCTGACAAGCTGCAGGCTGCATATAAAGAGGCCGCCGAACTAAGGACCCAAGGCAAAACAGTTTTGTTTGAACGTATGAATAAAA
Organism: Bacillota bacterium; assembly: GCA_029779695.1. Taxonomy (GTDB): domain Bacteria; phylum Bacillota; class Clostridia; order Lachnospirales; family Lachnospiraceae; genus Lachnocurva. The sequence goes on from JAKPAB010000111.1 coordinate 21,703, forward strand.
ATAAGAAATTCCAAAAAGAAAAACTCACAGAGCAGGGGTATAATGACTACCGTGAGTACTATGCCGAGGAATTCAAATAATGTTATTTGTATCAAAATAAGTTGTATAAAAAACTCTGAAAATTAGACAATTTTCAGAGTTTTTTTCACAAAGATGAAAATATCTCATGATAAAATATGGCAACAATAAGTCCTTGACAATTATTAAACAAGGGATTATAGTTTAATGAAAATTGTGGAAGGTAGAGGCGCGAAGAGCAATAGCAACGTGGAAAAAGGATGTGACTCCTCACGTGCAAGGGCTCTTCGCCGAAGTAGACATGATCGTCACATGAGATTGCCTATTGGGTCGGCGGGAAATACCCGACGAACTGTCGCATATGTTTTGCGGAGTGCTATCGTATTGGAGAGAGTAATAAGAATCCTCGGGAGCGTTTCGTTTCTGTAGGGTTCTTTTTTGCTAATCTGGGAAATATTCTACATATTGGCAAGATAAAAAGTGATTATTACACAACATTATTAATTATTACGTAAATAAAATATAATCATAGATTTATCAAAAAATACAGAGCGAAATGAAGAGGAGACTGGTGTCTCACCAAATATCGACGGATTATCCGTTGGAGAGGATGAACTATTATGATGAAGAAAAGAATTACAGCAATTTTAACAGCAGGTATTATGGCACTTGGAATGGTGGCGTGCGGTTCTGGTTCCGGGAATAACTCGAAATCAAACAAATCAAGCAAATCCGGAGTTGAAGACGGGGTTTTATCCGTTGCTATGGAATGTTCTTATGCTCCATATAATTGGGCTCAGCCTAATGACTCCAACAATTCAGTTCCAATTAAAGACTCAGATCAGTTCGCCAATGGGTATGATATTATGATGGCGCAAAAGATCTGTAAAGCTAATGGATGGAAGTTAGAGGTTCATCAGTTAGACTGGGATTCACTTATTCCTGCAGTTCAGTCAGGCACAATTGATGCAGTTATCGCAGGTCAGTCCATGACAAAAGAACGTGAAAAGCAGGTTGATTTTGCAGGACCTTATCTCTACGCCAATATCGTAGTTCTTACCACAGAAAAATCAAAATATGCTTCAGCAACAGGTATATCAGGACTGGCTGGAGGAAAATGCACATCTCAGTTGGGAACAGTTTGGTATAATTCCTGCCTGCCACAGATTAAGGATGCTAAGATCCAGGAAGCATCAGAATCAGCTCCTGCTATGTTGATGGCACTTGAAACCGGAGCAGTAGATTATGTAGTAACAGACATGCCTACAGCCCAGGGTGCACTTCAGGCATATCCTAACATGAAGATCCTTGATTTCACCAAGACTGGTGATAACTTTAAGATTTCTGATGAGGATATTAACATCGGAATCTCTGTCAGAAAGGGCAATACAACCCTTAAGAATGCTATTAACAAGGCACTAAAGGGCATGACAGCAGATGATTTTAACAAAATTATGGCAGAAGCTACCAAGATTCAGCCTATTTCAAAAAAATAATTCTGACTCTATGTCATTATTTGTTGGAGTGAGATAGAAAATGGCTCCGAAAATTATTTGGAGTCATATTAACACAGTTAATAACTCAAGAACCGACAGTGGGATTCATGATGATCCTGTTAACGATACACATTTTGGTTCTTGAGTTATATATATAAAGAGCAATCAGATTAAATTAATTCCCCTATTAGTAACAAATATAATATTGACCCTAAAAAATATTAACAAAACCAACCACAAAAAATAAAGATTAAATTCAAAGTAATATCAGAATCTTTCTGATTGCTTTTATTTATAGATTAATGTGTTTCTAATAGATTAAAAAGACTACAGTGTATTTTTGCTCACCATATAAATAAAAAACATTAAACTAGTTCATTATAAAATGCAATATACTATTATATAGTAGTTTATAATGACTCAGTATATAAAAATAAAATTTAAATTCGTTCAAGTAAAAGGTTTCAAAAGATATTAAGCAATGCTTAAACTATAAAACAATTTATAATTAGTGAAAGAGAATATCATGAATCAAATCAGCGTACTATTCAACGATATAGGAAACCTATGGTCCCAGTATGGCGGCACATACTTAGGTGGAATGAGGAGAACATTGATTCTGGCATTGATCGGAACAGTTCTTGGATGCCTGATCGGATTTATGGCTGGTATTATCAAGTCGATTCCAATGCAGAAAAATGATCCTATTTGGAAAAAAGTGATTCTGAGGATCGTCCGAATAATACTTGGTGTATATGTTGAAGTGTTCAGAGGAACGCCAATGATCCTCCAGGCTGTATTTATTTTCTATGGTCTTCCTTATTTCACTAATAATGCATTACAGTTCGATAATAAATGGCTGGTATCAATTCTGGTCGTTTCAATTAATACCGGAGCGTACATGGCTGAATCCATGCGAGGCGGTATCATATCAGTTGACAAGGGTCAGACAGAAGGTGCGATGGCCATCGGAATGTCACATTTTCAGACTATGTTATCAGTTGTACTTCCTCAGGCGATACGAAACATTATGCCTCAGATCGGTAATAACTTCATAATCAATGTAAAGGATACATCCGTTATGTTCATAATCGGATTCTCAGACTTCTTCGCAATTCACAAGTCAGTTTCAGGAGCTACATTTACGTATTTCCCTTCAGCAACTATCGAAATGGCTGGATACCTATGTATGACGTTGTTATCATCACTTATCCTTCGATACATCGAAAGAAAAATGGATGGAACAGCTAATTATAAGCTTGTTGAACAGGATGCACTGACAATGACTTCTGGAAATTATTCATATGTCGAAAAGCCAAAGAAAAAAATAAAAAAATCTAAATAGATAATGTCAGCGAGGAGAACGAGATGCAGGAAAATGATAATACAATACTGAGAGTTGAGCATCTAAGCAAGAGCTTTGGTGACCATGAAGTATTAAAAGATATTAATTTTGATGTTAAACAGGGCGAAGTAATATCAGTTATCGGATCATCAGGATCTGGAAAATCAACAATGCTTCGCTGCCTTAATATGCT
>JAKPAB010000137.1 GCA_029779695.1 Bacillota bacterium
GAAAGTAATTCGTACAGTGCATCAAATACGGATGGAATTGTGGTGGATATTTCGTATACAGCAGTTAAAGAGACTATAACTGTGAGTATTGATAAAGAGAATTAATAGATAGTTAATTCATGTGTAGCTCAAAAGAGTTTTTTATCATTTGAGCTTGCGCAGAAGAGTATATAAATGAATGTTAACCGTCAGTACAATGATGGAGAAAGTATATGTTAAATCGAGGTTCCAATTTGGAACCTCGATTTTTTTTCGGCTGGAGTTCGAAGGATAAAAGGAGTGATTGCGAATAATTCCAAGATTACTAATAAAAAAGCCTGATGGTCAGATTGATAATTCACATTTTTATGGCTTTGTATTGGTTATGAAAAGACGTAAGCGATGAATAACATAGCGTTCCAAAATTCTAGTCCATTGTGAGATAATCAATCATGAAGTAAATAAATCAGGATTTGATATCGATTGACAGTGAAGCACTTTACTATAAGTCATTTCCTGAGTTTGAGCATTTTACTTTATAATCTTATAGGAATGGAGTTGAATTACTCAAATGGGATATCCTCAAAATTTATCAGCGTCTGACCAGCACTGGTTCGATCTTATCCAACAGTGCAGAGCCAGTGGAAAATCAGACAGCCAGTGGCTACTGGAAAACGATATTAAATCTCCTACTTTTTATTATCATGTGAAACAGCTTCGCAAAAAAGCCTGTGAAATTCCAGCCAAAACCTATTCTTCCAGAAATGATGTTCAGGAAGTAGTTCCGTTGTTGGTGGAAGATCAAACCCCTGCCATTTCCGAACCGATGACTTCAGTTCGTACGACAGATGCTACAATCCGTCTCAATATTCAGGGAATCTCAGTTGAGATTGCCAACAATGCAACACAGGAAGTAATTCAAAATACATTAGCTGCGTTGCAGTTTATATGTTAGGGGACGTATCCGGAATCGCAAAAATTTTTCTTGTGACCGGGAAAACTGATATGAGACGTAGTATTGATGGTCTCATGGCAATCATACGTGATACCTACAAAATGGATCCATATGCAAATGCACTGTATCTCTTTTGTGGAAAACGGTGCAATGCAATAAAGGCATTATATTTTGACAAAGACGGTTTTTGTCTGCTTTACAAGAGACTGGACAGTGATGGCAGATTTCAATGGCCGCGAAATGTATCCGAAGTAAGACCTCTTAGCAGGCAGGAATTTCGCTGGCTGATGGAAGGCTTATCCATAGAACAGCCAAAAGCAATCCGACCAGTACCTAAAACCAGTAATAAATCATTCTGATTTGTGCATTATGGAGAAAATGAAATTTATTTGGACGACTGATTTTATCATAAAATCCTGGTTGTCCACATCAATACACTGAAACGGAAAGCTATCCGTGTATGAGGATATATTTCAGAGCATTGATGTGGATAACACTTTGGCAAATGCCATAAATAGAGCACTTTAAGAGTATTTCATAATAAGTTATACACCGTCAAAATGACGATAGCTCATAAGCCTGTCATTTGTCAAAACCCCTGATTTTTCGTACAATAAAAGAAAACATCAGGAGGTACGGGATGTCAGCGCATGAAGAAAATGAACTCTTAAAAATGATTATCGAGACACAGGCATCTCGTATCAAAGATCAGGAAGAAACCATCAAAGAACTTCGAACCATGATTGATGAATTACGTTCCCTGAAGGTAAACCTTGAAGAAACTCTGGATGAATTCAGGCGCCAGTTCTTTGGTGTGAAAAGCGAGAAAACTTCTAACACAAAAGAAACTATTTCTGAAGATCATTCAGAAAATAAAGAGCCTATCAAAGTGAAAAGTTATACCAGAGAGCGCAAACCAAAAGCTACGAGGGATGAACTTTATGGAAATCTTCCAGTCAAAGAGATTCTATGCCTGGTTCCTGAAAATGAACGTTTTTGTGATTGGTGTAATTCTGAAATGGTTTCTATGAAACCTACTTTTGTCAGGGAAGAAATTCGTATCACTCCTGCAGTCGTTGAGAGAATACGATATATGCAGGAAGTATTGGTTTGTCCTGAATGCAAAAAGGATCATGATGGTTCTTTTAAAAAAGGCGCTGTTCCAAGTGCATTAATTCCACACAGTCCTGCTTCGGCATCTGCAGTGGCATTTGTTATGTTTAGTAAATGCTTTATGGGACTTCCTTATTACAGGCAAGAATCAGCATTCAGCCAGCTTGGGGCAAAAATACCTAGAGAAACACTTGCTAACTGGTGCATCAAAGTAGCTGAAAAGTATCTACTTCCTATTTATGAACGTATTCACGCAGAGCTGCTAATGCGTGAAGTAATACATGCAGATGAAACCACATGTCAAGTATTACGCGAAGAAGGAAAAACCCCTCAGTCAACATCCTATATGTGGATCTATACTTCTGGGACAGATGGACTTCCAGGTATCGTAATGTATGAGTATCAGCCAGGAAGAGGTGGTATCCATCCCCAGGAATTTCTTGCAGGATTTCATGGACTACTCCAGTGTGACGGTTATCAGGGTTACAATAAGGTTGTTGATGTATTGCTTGCCTGCTGTATGGCTCATTGCAGAAGAAAGTTTTTTGAAGCTCTGCCAGCAGAGAGAAAGAAAACCATGAAACTGCTTGACATCAACTCGCCTATCGCAATCAGGGAACCTGAAATACCACAAAAAGATCTGGATAAATACATTCCAGCCGAAATAGGCTTGGCTTACTGCAATAAACTGTTCTATCTGGAACGTGAATTCAAAGATCTGGATCCAGAAGATCGTAAAGCCAAAAGATTAGAGCAGGAAGTACCTGTCTGGGATAACTTTTGGAAATGGGTTGATTCGCTGAACACTACCAATGGTAGCAAGCTTTCAAAAGCGGTAAACTACGCCCAAAATCACAGGGATAGTCTGTGCACATATCTTCAGGATGGACGGTGTGAACTTTCTAACAACGCCGCTGAACGAATGGCAAAATCTTATGCCATTGGGAGAAAAGCTTCCCTTTTCCATGCATCAGTCGCTGGTGCAAATGCAAGTGCCATTATATACAGTCTCGTAGAGACAGCAAAAGCAAACAATCTGAACGTGTTCCAATATATCTATACATTGCTGTTGTACATGCCGGGCCACAAAAATGGGTCCGAAGGTATTGAACAATTACTGCCATGGAGTGATTTCATTAAAGAGCATTGTTCAGGATTAATAGATGTTGAAACGATAACGGTTGAAGAACATCCAGCCCTAACTGTTTAAGTTTTTTCAAAAAAATGAAGCGATGGGATAAGTCTATGCGCTATGTTATTCATCGCTTACAAAATAAGAAGTGGCTCAGAATCAAGTATAATTAAATCCTTCCTGTAAAGTGATTTCATTACCTCTGCTCATTATGATTCTTTCCATAAAAAATCCTCACTTTCATACGTAATAGACTAAGTTGAACCATAGCCTAAAATCTATCACGTAATTTAGTGAGAAAATAAGTTACTCTTTATTAATAAAAAAACCCCCGCATCACTGTTCTCAGCAACACGAAGGCTTCAACCAATATTAAACTGCCGGCAGCGGGACTTGAACCCGCACGCGGTTGCCCGCAACAGATTTTGAGTCTGCCTCGTCTGCCATTCCGACACGCCGGCATGTGTCTTTCGACTACTTTTAGAAGTATATCTTATCTC
>JAKPAB010000147.1 GCA_029779695.1 Bacillota bacterium
CTCATAATTGTTATGATAGCAGTCCCCTGTGATGAAAGTATTTCAATCACAGGGGACTTTTATCTTTTAACGATTATATGAGGTGTGACTTATGAAAATAATGAATATTGGCATCTTGGCTCATGTAGATGCTGGAAAAACAACATTAACAGAAAGTATGCTCTATGCCAGCGGTACAATTGCTGAGTCCGGGCGTGTTGACAGGGGTTCAACGATTACAGATTCTATGGCACTTGAAAAGCAAAGGGGCATTACAATTCAGGCATCCATAGCATCTTATCAATGGAGCCATTTCAAAATCAATTTGATTGATACGCCTGGACATATCGATTTTTATTCAGAGGTAGAGCGCTCATTGAATGTGTTGGATGGCGCTATCTTGCTGATCTCTGCCAAAGACGGCATTCAGGCACAAACACGTATCCTTTTCGATGCAATACGAAAAAGGAAACTTCCTGCTTTGATTTTTATTAATAAGATCGATCAACCGGATATTGATTTTGATTCCCTCTATGAGGATATCAGAGCTAAATTGTCCTCTCATATTCTTATCATGCAGAGCATTACAAATAGAATCTCTCTTTTGCCCAAAACTCTGAATCCGTTGTCTGAAGAATTTAAAGACACGATTATTGAAACGGATGATGCTTTGCTAAAAAAATATGTTATGGATCAGCCCATTACGGCGGAGGAACTGTTAGAGAGCAGAAGAAAAAATATAAATGATGGTACTCTTTTGCCTGTTTATCACGGCAGCGCTCTGAAACATATCGGCACAAAAGAACTTATGGATGCGATTCTCATGGATTTCAGTCCATTTATACCTGCGCCCGACTCCAATCTTGCTGCATTGGTATACAAAGTTGAAAGAGATGATAATCGAAACAAACGCACATATATGCGCATTTTCGGAGGTTCCATTAAATCACGTGACGTACTAACCCTGCAAGATCATTCTGACAGTATAAAAATTAAAAAATTAGAGACCTCAAGCAATGGACAAATGGTAGAAACCGAAAAAGTCGAATGCGGTGATATTGCTATTTTTCCAAATGAAACGCGACTAAAGATTGGGGACTCCATAGGAACAATTCCTGAAAGGAATTTGATTCTACACAACAATAATCTGATCATGCAGGCGAACATTTCCCCTGTCCTTTCTTCCGACAGAACTTTTCTGTTAGAAGCCTTATCGGAACTGGCGGAAACAGATCCTCTTTTGCAATATAAATTGGATTCCAGAAGCAACGATATTATTAT
>JAKPAB010000148.1 GCA_029779695.1 Bacillota bacterium
CTCATAATTGTTATGATAGCAGTCCCCTGTGATGAAAGTATTTCAATCACAGGGGACTTTTATCTTTTAACGATTATATGAGGTGTGACTTATGAAAATAATGAATATTGGCATCTTGGCTCATGTAGATGCTGGAAAAACAACATTAACAGAAAGTATGCTCTATGCCAGCGGTACAATTGCTGAGTCCGGGCGTGTTGATAGCGGTTCAACGATTACAGATTCTATGGCACTTGAAAAGCAAAGGGGCATTACAATTCAGGCATCCATAGCATCTTATCAATGGAGCCATGTCAAAATTAATTTGATTGATACGCCTGGACATATCGATTTTTATTCAGAAGTAGAGCGCTCATTGAATGTATTGGATGGCGCTATTTTGCTGATCTCTGCCAAAGACGGCATTCAGGCACAAACACGTATCCTTTTCGATGCAATACGAAAACGGAAACTTCCTGCTTTGATTTTTATTAATAAGATAGATCAACCGGATATTGATCTTGATTCCCTCTATGAGGATATCAGAGCTAAATTGTCCTCTCATATCCTTATCATGCAGAGCATTACAAATGGAATCTCTCTTTTGCCCAAAACTCTGAATCCGTTGTCTGAAGAATTTAAAGACACGATTATTGAAACGGATGATGCTTTGCTAAAAAAATATGTCATGGATCAGCCCATTACGGCGGAGGAACTGTTAGAGAGCAGAAGAAAAAATATAAATGACGGTACTCTTTTGCCTGTTTATCACGGCAGCGCTCTGAAACATATTGGCACGAAAGAACTCATGGATGCGATTCTCATGGAATTCACTCCATTTATGTCCCCACCCAACTCTAATCTTGCTGCATTGGTATACAAAGTTGAAAGAGATGATAATCGAAACAAACGCACATATATGCGCATTTTTGGAGGTTCCATTAAATCACGTGACGTACTAACCCTGCAAGATCATTCTGACAATATAAAAATTAAAAAATTAGAGACCTCAAGCAATGGAAAAATGGTAAAAACCGAAAAAGTCGAATGCGGTGATATTGCTATTTTTCCAAATGAAATGCGACTAAAGATTGGGGACTCCATAGGAACAATTCCTGAAAGGAATTTGATTCTACACAACAATAATCTGATCATGCAGGCGAACATTTCCCCTGTCCTTTCTTCCGACAGAACTTTTCTGTTAGAAGCCTTATCGGAACTGGCGGAAACAGATCCTCTTTTGCAATATAAATTGGATTCCAGAAGCAACGATATTATTAT
>JAKPAB010000177.1 GCA_029779695.1 Bacillota bacterium
CTAAGTGTAATGAAAGCAACACTGATTCTAAATCTATCGCAGACGAGTAATTCATCTTCTATAGACTGTAGTACTTTCTTGCCCTCTTTATAATTATTTGAAATGAACTTTGGCGTATATTCCGGATTTGAAACTATATTGCCATCAATATATGCGGTTTCAAAACCTTGTCGCATTTCAACTATTCTGTCCATATTAATCGTTCCTACTCAACATATTCTAAAAAAATCTTCTCATTAAACCCACCGCGTTCTTGGACCTTATTTGCACGTACTTCTTCAAGCTGATCCAGAGTATATCCTCTGGCAATGCATATCGCCTGAAGTACTTCTAAAATATCTGCCATTTCTTCAATGTTTTTATCTTCCTGATACTCAGACACTTCTTCATTCAGTTTGATTTCAAGTGCTGTGATATATTCCTCATCAGATAAGATATGTGTGACGCTCTGCTTGCCGGCAGCTTCGATAATTTCCGGGATCTTATCTCTTACTAATTTGTTATGTACTTTCATTAGCTCACCTCGTATACCCAGTTAACAAATCCGCAGTTTTTTGCTGACTGATAAACCGGAAGAATAATAGATTCAAGACCATTTCTAAACTCTGTTTTTTCTAGTCCTTTTCTATACATCCTATACCTAACGCTGTCCGAATTAACGTACTCCTTAGCACATTTTTCAAAAGCATCATGCACCTTATCATACTTCCAGATCATTTCATATGTGTTAAACTCCTGAGTAGCTAATCTTGAAAAGTAAGTATCCCAGTCAGGAAGGTTGTTGCTCTTGGAACTATTGATGCTCTTTGTAGTCGGATTCAAATTCCACATCTCGTCATGAGCCACATAAGACCAAGGAACAAAATGATCAATGGAAATATCATTTTCCGTAAGCACATTATTTCCATATATCTCATGTACCGGTTCTATTGTGAGAATCAACTTCCAGTATTTCTTTATCTTTTCAAGCTTTCTTTCCTGTGGCGGATAGAGCTTATCTGCAATTCCAGGTACGGACGGATTACGTTTCTGTAGATACAGGATCATATTGTATTCCAACCAACCATTTATGATTTCCTGGTTACGGATTATATACTTAGCCCAATCCTTATCAATCAGAATTTTTGTCTGCAAGCCTTGTAATTCCGTGAAGTAATACATGAGCCTTCGCTCTTGATTGATACGATCAACAAGCTTTCCTTCTCCTAAGTTCCAATCCTTACCTTTCATATCCTTTAAGAAAGGTGCCTGAATACGATAAGGAACGTTATATGTCAGAGTTCGTTTCTTACTCTTTATTTCTTTATCATCCGTCTCGCGTAGAAGCTTTATAATCTTGGATTTATCCTCGCTTGATTTTATTAATGGATACTTACCCTTGATCAGGTTTACAATTGCTTCCAGGGTATCTTTAGGACCAAGATTCAAATAATACTCAGTAACCATATACCAGGCATCAGCTATCATCTCATCCACAAGATCCTCATATGGGATCTCCAATTTATCTTTCTTGATGTTCGAGACAATAGCCTTAAACCAAAAGAACTTGTAGCATTCACTTGTGTTATCAAAGAGTCTGCCTAGATATTCAATATTCAGTTCTTCAGAATAAGGTAACTGCATCTCCATCCCCCATAATCACTTTTTCTTCTTTGCTTTCCTTGGATCTTCCGGCTTCTTTGCATTCTTCGGAATGATCCAGCGATTGCCGATCAAATATCCCCAGTAATTGTATACAATCCTTTCGGTGAAAAGCAAAAATTGATATTGTTATTATATAGCGTCTTATCTTTTTATACCAAACTGATAAGTCTTCAATAACAATTGTTGGTTTCTCATTACGTATATCATTACAGATAGTTTTATAGTCTATATTATTTCCATAATAAAATTGTCATTTTCCAATTCATAAAAAGCAATGTACATAAAGAAAACAAAAAGAGGCAACATAAAACACCATACTTGGTATTTGTGAGAAATAAGAATTCTCAATCGTATCTACATCATTAGATAAAATATTCATTGAAAACGCTTCATTATCTTGTTCGAAATGAGTCTGATTAAAATAAAAAATACTTTTTGAGATTGCAGACTTATATGATCTTACTTTCATTCTCACATAATAGAATCGTGACTTTATAGCAATCCAATATAAAATAATCGAAATCAATAATGCAAAAACAGAAAATAAAATATTCTGCATAGTCAATCCGAAATTTCCTTTTATTAATGCATCTATACATCGACCGTAAAATATAGCATATACAATATCAGTAACTGCACATAATGAATAACAGATTCCACTTATTATCAAAAAGAAATTTGTTCTTTTCCCATTCTCTTTTTCCTCCCGACTATTTATTTTATCACAAAAAAAAACGAGAAAAAAATTTTTCTCGTTTTTTCATCCTCTTAGTGGGCCAATACTTATTTGTTCACTTTTCAAATATAAGATGCATATTTGAATGTCTTTCTGTCGAATATAGTTTAAACATTATTTCTGATTTATGTGCATTTCTTCTATTTGTAGCATCAACATTAGATGACTCCATATGGTCTTCATAATAAAGAATATCCCTTGTATCAGCTTCGACTACGCAATCCTTCGTAAATGCTCCATCTGTATCAGCAATATGTATTACTTGAACAAAGTCTGTCCACTTATATCCATATTTACCTCTAATACCATCCACAGTTTCTTCAACCTTTTTAACCACATCATCAACTGTGTTTGCTTCATCAGATGTTATATCCCCATGGACTACCGCAAACTGCACCTCCTCTGAAGCAAAGTACTCTTTTAGTATTCCACCAATAGCATTTTCATCACTCTGTCCCTCGACAATAACTGCCACAACCCTCTTTTCAATCATTTCGAATACTCCTTCCTGCCTTTCGAAATGCCCTTGCTATCTTTAGGCTGTCAGTTTCTTCATAAATCGTCTCATCCAATCCACCAAGAGTAATACTCCTGATATACATACTTCTTAGGTTGTTTGAGCCCTTTACGCTCTTCATATGAATATATCTATTATTCGGATTTACTGTAGAAAACATAATGCTAGCTTTATTCAACATTTCAAGAGCTCTAAGATTATGAGATGTAAAAATCAATTGTCCCTTTGCACTTTTACTAAATATATCCAAAAGTTCTCCAAGCATATACTCAAAAATTCCGGCATCTAATTCATCAATCACTAAACATATCGATGGGTTCCCAAATGCCTGTATAAGAACATTAAGAATAGAAATGATCTTAATTATCCCTTCCGATTCCATTCGAATAGGAATAGGTTTCTTTCCCTCACGAACAGACATAAGTTCAACCTTCCATCCCTCTTCTCCAGAATCTAAAGTCTGTTTTCCATAATCTTTTACATCAATACTCATTCCGGGAATAATGGTATATAGAACAGTATTAATCTTTCTAATAATCTCATTAATAATATCTTTTTTTTCTGTATCAAGAACGACCGGCTCCATGAGAGGAATAGCGAAATCTCCCTTTGCACCGATTTTATTATTCTCAATTCTAAATGTCATTGGAAGCAAGAAATTTGCCGCAATCATTCCAGAGTGTGTATTTCTAATAACAAACAAATCTTTAAACGCAAAACTAAATAAGGAGCTTATAACATGTGAATAATTCTTAAATTCACCGCTAAGACCTTTATTAAAAATTTCTCTACTGCTATCTCCAAATATATAAGAACAATTACTCTTCTCTGCCATCTTTCTAGCTACAATTAAGTCTGTCTTTATCTCTTTATTTTTTCCAACAAGCTCATCAAGACGCTTCTGTGGTTTAAAAATAGGTTCTATTTCGGATTTTTTATAATCAACAAAAATATTCTTATTACTCCTAATTCCATGTTGATTAATAGCACAATTCAAGAACTCTCGCTTAATAGATATCAAACCATCTATTTTCTCAAGAGATAAATTATACCCAACCTCAAATACTATTTTTTCTCCGAATATCTTAAATTCAGCAATTATTTCAGCGTTATCTTCATCTACATCAATATAATCAATGATACTTTGATCAATCTCTTTACCAATCATTATTTCCTGTAAAAAAAATAAAGTATCTACTATTGCCGTCTTTCCAGAACCATTCTGACCATAAATACCAAGTACTTCTGCACCACCAAGACTTAAACTCTTATTGTTAGCCAATGGCATAAAAATAGTACCATTCTTAACATTCTTTATATTTTTCAGTGTCAACGATGACAAGCGTACTACAAAGTCTCCCATTTCACACCTCCGTATTTTTTGAATAGACATTAGTATAATATCATAGAGGTCAGTAAAGTGCAATCGTAATTTATGATTCGATATTTTTAATGCCTTTTTGGGATTTTGTTTAAAGCTATTGCATCTATAAAATAAAAATTTACCCTATTTCTTTGCCGTCAATATCTTCGCAGTGATCCTTGAAGTTAATGGGATTATCAATAGGCTACCTAGAGAGGCCATAATGATCAAGAATGTCTGTTGAAGAAAACTTTTGGAATTTATTAGGCTAATAAAGGTATATTTATTTTTTGCAAAAATCAACCAAATAAAAAATCCTTGTCCGATCTCCGCAAATACAAGTGTTGAAAACGTTGTACCTAAAATATCCCAGCCAACATGTTTGCCTGAGCGATTTAATTCTCCGGCATCCAAAGCTGGATTATGCTCGTACACCTCATACATGGTGCTGGATACAGAAAGTGCTGTATCCGTTATTGCTCCGAGAATGCCTATCAATATGGACGCAACTAATAAACTTTGGGCACTAATGCCTATTTTGTTTTCCAAAAAAGCGACTTCCTCATCGTAAATATACATCTCGCCAAATCCTGCCATGCTGCTGATTTTTATCAGTATCACAGAAAAAATTCCAACAATACTTAATATTACTATAATTGCAGAAAAAGCTGATATGGTTTTTTTATTAAAGCCATTCTGGGCAAATAATGTCAAAAGCAAAAATCCCATTATTGCAACAAATGTTACCGCATATATATTTCCAGTCCTGAATATTGCTATCAAACTTACAAAAAATACCACAATGTTCCCTAAAAAGGTGAACATGGATGCCACGCCTCTCTCATCACCGATTATTCCCAGGAGAAATAGTAAGATCATTAATAAAACAAATATAATCATTATGCACCCTTCTTTACAATCATCTTATGTCTTAATATAACTGCAAAAAATCCTGATACAGGCACAGCCAAAACTATCCCAATTGCACCGATCAACAATCTAATGATCTCAAATACTGCGCCATTGGAAAATAAAGTAATTATGTCATAACCATTTGACATCTTAAGAATATATATTGGGATCTCATCTCCCACAAACGTAAAGAACATAACATTTATCATTGTTCCCATAATGTCATTACTAACGCCCTTTATAGACTTAACAATATTGGACAGAGTGCTCTGTCCCGCTTTCATCACTATTTCATTCACTGTTGAATTAATGGTAATTGAAACATCCATAACTGCTCCAAGCAGAGAAAAGATCAAGCTTGAGATATACAGCTGTTCTATTGGCTCACTGATATTGGCATAATCTATATACTCATACTCTATCCTGCCTGAGAAATGTACGATCAGCATGTATAAGCCAAAGACCATTAGTACCGTTGTTGAAGACGATAAAATGGCGCCAAAGCTTTTTTTTGAAAACCCATATAAAATAATCAGGGATGCAACTATAAAAATTGATGTCATACAAAGAGTCAGCATTTCTAAGTCTTTAAATCGGATTATCTTTTGCATACCAAGTGCAAAAACTATCAGATTCATACTCAGTGAAGCAATGATAAGTACTGCCCTTCTGCCCGCAATAGCGAATAATAAACATACTAATAAAGAAATCATAAATGCCCAAATATAATCATACTTTTGCCCGATTATTTTTAGACCGTTTTCTCCATAACCGCCATTTTTAGCTGCTACATTCGTTTTTAGAAAAACGCACTGGCCTTTTCGATATTGGGTTGTGGCAAACTGTGATGTTGTATAGCTGTTTTTATATTTATAACTATTTCCAACATCTGATGTATTCATTAACTTGATAGTGAGAGTCTGCTTATAAGTCTGATCTGATGCTCCATGCTTAAGGGGCATCTTTTCTGTATGGACCGTCGTAATCGATCCTATCGGTTCCTTATATAATTTACAGTCATTAAAAGTAACTACCGTAGGGATAATTAGAATAACTAGAATTATTAAATACTTTAAAAATCTTTTAGAAATAAACATATCGTAATCTTACCTGTTTTCAATTCAGTCCTGTACAATAAAAAAGCAAGAATTGCTCCTGCTCTGTCATGATCATCTTATTAAGTTATTGTTGATCGTTTTTATTTTTTTCAGCTTTCTTACATTTATCACATATGCCATATAACACACTTCCTTCACACTGTAGATCAAAGTGATGATTCCTTTCCAAATGTTCTCGTATTTCTTCCATAAAATCACACTCTAGATGGATAATGCCATTACACTTAACACATTTTAAATGGATATGACTATGGCAGTCGTGTTTGTCTTCCACATATTGAAATACTGTTTTTCCCTCTTCATTATCTATATATTTCATTATCGATCCTTCTTCACAAAGCTGATTTAAATATCTGTAAATAGTGGATCTGTTAACTGTAATCTCATTATTTTTTAAAAAAGCAAGTATGTCTTGCGCCGTTACCATAATCGTCTGATTCTGTTTCAAAAAATCAAGTATCAGTTTTCTATTTTTTGTATTATAGCCTTTTCTATCCATTGCTCTTCATCCCCTTTAAATATTTTTCTGATTATATCACTCATCTTATTTAAAGTATAGAATAGCGTTTTATTCATTTAATAGTCTATGACCATAGCATTTATCAACTTTGGGCGAATGAATGAATAATAAATGTGATAAAAAATGTACCGCCCAACAACAATACGATCATTGGGCCAGTAGGCACATGAATATAATACGAAGTTATCAATCCTGATATACCCATTACCATAGAAAATAAAACTGTCCATATATGATATTGTCTTGTGTTTGTAGAAATATTTCTTGCTGCTGCAGCTGGCAAAATAACAAGTGAATTAATAAGCAAAACACCTATCCAACGTATAGATAACATGATAACCACTGAAATAAAGGCTGAAAAAATATAATCATACAATTTTCCATTGATACCTTTACTCTTTGAAAGTGAACTATTTATACTTTCTGCATTGATCTTATTATAAGCAAAAATCCATAATAGGATCACAAGTATAAGGCATATAAAAAGATATGTAATTTCATGGCTAGTAATACTTAAGATGTCTCCTACCAGATAAGAGTTGTATTTATTAAACGATCCTCCAAATGATAAAAGAGTTAGTCCTAATGCAAGTGCTATGGAAGTAAAAACACTAATAATTGTGTCAGCACCATAGGATGTTCTATCTTTTACAAAATTCAATAATACAGAAAATAAAATAGCAAAAATTATCATAGATAAACTATGATTTGTAAATCCAAAAAGCACTCCAACTGCTATTCCACATAATGCGGAATGTCCCATTGCATCTGAGAAAAATGCCATTTTCTTATTTACTATCATTGTCCCCAGCAATGCAAAGATAGGTGCTGAAATAATGATTGCCAACAATGCATTTTTCATAAATGCATAGGATATGAAACTAAATGGGATCAATATGTTCAATAATTCATAAATATAATTCATCTTGATTCCTCCTAGTCGAAAATCTCATGAAATCTTGGGTTGTTATATACTGTTTCCGATGTTCCCTCACAAATAACTTTATGATCCAGAAGTATTACCTTATCTGCATATTTTTTTACAAGATTAAGGTCATGCGAAACAAGAAGTATTGCAATATCATTTTTATGTTTAAGTTGATCAACAATTTTATAAAAATCCCTCACTCCATTGTGGTCGATTCCAGATACAGGTTCATCTAATATTAATAGATTTGGCATTGGTATTATTGCAATAGATAATAAAACTCTCTGTAATTCTCCACCTGACAATTTTCCGACCTGCTTATCGATACAGTCTTCTATGGAAAAGATTTTTAGTTGCTCCCTGATCTTCTGATACAATTTTTTACTTTTTTTGAACCAGACAGGATAATTTGAAATGTAAGATGCAAAAAGATCATATACTGTAACAGGAATGTCTCTTTCAATATTCAGACTCTGTGGGACATACCCAATCGTCATTTTCTCCTCTTTGTTTTCTTTAAGATTTCGAAAACTTACTTTTCCTGTGTGATTTACTTCTCCAAGTATGGATTTGAGAAGTGTGGATTTTCCAGCTCCGTTTGGACCAATTAGCGCCGTTAAACTGCCGGAATGTATATGAATATCAACATTTTCAAGAATCACATTCTTACCAAACCTTACATTAATATCACTTATTTTTATACAATGCATACCACATGGTTCCCGATCTACATTTTCCATTTTCATCTCTTTCTAACTCATACACATTTATTTACATATCTACTTATAAAAGCGTTGCCATACGACAACGCTTTTACACTTTTCTAATTGTGACTTTGCCTGTTAATTAATCGTTGCAATGATTTTAAAGTTTTCTTTCATATCTGTAATGTATGCGTCTGCTGTTGAATTTTTATTTCCTACCATACATGTATTTAGTTCATAGATAGTAGCTCCTGTTTCAGCTGCAATTGCTTCTGCTGTTGAACGATCAGAGTCTTTTGCAATAAAAATTGTTTTTACTTTTTCATCATTCATAGTTTTGATTGCTTTTTTTAAATCATCTGCTGATAGAGCTTCTTCTTCATGATCTGTCTCTATCTCAATTACATTCATCTTGAGAAATTTACAGAAATTCGGGAGTGCTTCATCGAGCACAAGCACCTTTTTTCCTTCAACAGATTTTATCGTATTGCCATTGTCTGTTTTTAACTGTTCAAGCTTTGCAACATAGGATTTTTCATTAGCTGCATATGAATTCTTATTCTCTGGATTTAATCGCTGAAGCTGTTTGCTTGCATATTTCACCTGACTGATATAATAATCAATATTTGTCCAAACATGAGGATTTAGATCCTCTCCGGTAATATTTTTTGCTACCTCAACAATTGCGGTATCTGGATATGCCTTCTTGATTTTGTTATTGAAAGCTTCAAGTCCTAGACCATTTTCGATATAAACATCAGCACCCTCTACTTTCTTTAAATCGTCTGTAGAAAAGGTATGATCATGAATACATCCAATATTTGGTTCAGACATGCTTGTCTCTTTTACACCATCAATTTTGTTTGTAAGATTCATTGCAAGAATGTGCATTGGGTAAAACGATGAAACAATATTAAACGTGCCATCATTTTTTGATGTATCTGCATTTCTTGTTCTACTTCCACACCCGAATAAGCATAAACAAATTGTTAATACTAAACCAATGCCTAACAGTGACTTTAATTTTTTCATAATTGCTCTCTTTCATTTACTATTTTATACGCAACACTGTTGCATTTTGTATTTTATATATATTATTCCTTTCTGTCAATCACTTTTTCAATTTTAAATATTTTATGAAAGATCTTAATTAATTTATTATCCTATTCTGCTTCTCTCGTTAATATGGATAAATATAGGGTTCATCTGGAGCAGTTGCTTCTTCTACCTTTTTTACATTAAGTTTGATTTGCATTTGTCCGCCTACTGTCTCATTTTCTAATACTCCAGTAACGGTATACCATGTATTATTTTTCAGACTGCCAGTCTTATCATATTGACATATTGGTCCGCATGGAACCATATCTGCAGCGCAACAGACCATAGCTAACCGGACAATTGCAAATTTATCTCCTGATATACTATCATCCTGATATTTCATTCCTTTTATGCTAACTTCATACCCGGCATAGATAGCATAATTGTTATAAAGCTCACTTATCCATTGATAAAATTCTTTATCTGATACTGTGATTTTTTTTGCCTGTGTGTCCAAACCTGACAACTGAGTATTACCATCAGATGCTTGACTTTTATTTCCTAAACTCGAAAAATCTGTTTTATTTTGTTTTGCAGAATCTATAGAATCTGTCTTAGGATTGCCAGCCGTAGAATTGTCCTTTTGAGAAGTGTCAAAAGAAGAATTATCAGCATTAGATTTGTTCCTACTTCCGCTTTGTTTCTGCCTCTTATCCGAATCTGAATTCACACCGTCAGATGGTTTTTTCTCTTTCTTATTCACATTTACTTGTGTAGGACTATAATTATTTTTAAGTGATGATGCAGCAATCGAATTATGAGGAATAATGAGCATGAGCATAGGAATAGCAAGTAGCAAGTAGCGTTTATAATGGCTATTATAGCTATTCTTCCAAACAGAATGCATACGACTCATTCCAATGCCCACCAACAAAGATCCTGCAATAATTAACAGGATTTTAAATTTGGGAGATACATAATCCAGATAGCTTCCATTCACTACTTTTATAATTAAAATAAATCCACTCAGAATAGCGATTATGCATTCTGTCAAAACATCATAATTTACTTGTTTTTTCATAGCAGACTTTCTCCTCCAAATAGATAAAACAGAATAAGAACCCCGAAGCACACACCGGAAATCACTATCACAATATGCAAAACTGTTTTCTTTGAAAATCCATTTGACAGCATCAGATAATTTTTCACATCCATCATTGGTCCAAATACCATAAATGCCATGATTGGTACAATAGAAAATTGATTAAGCATACTTTTTGCTACAACCGCATCCGATGTAGAACACATAGAAACCAAAAATGCAAAGATCATAAAAATGATGATCAGAATGGGTATTGGCCATGCTCCTGCCGCAGTGGTAACTCCTTTTCCAAATACTTGAATGGTGGCAGATATGCCACCACCCAATATTAAATATTTAACAACCGCATAAAATTCATCTTCTGTCTGCTTTAAAACAGCAAAACACTTTTGTTTTCTGGTTACCGCGTCCTTGCTTTGCATACAGTTTTTACAAATACGATCGTAGTTGTATCGCTTCATCTTTACCGGCGCTTTGTCAAAAGATAGGATTATTCCTATCACTATTCCACATAAAATACCAAGACCGATTCTTGTACCTACAATTGATAAGTCGCCATTAAACGCAAAATACGTAGAAACAATTACAATTGGATTGACAATTGGCGTTACGACCATAAATGTAATTGCAGCACCAAATGGAACACCCTTTTTTATTAAGCCTTTTGCAACTGGAACAATGGCACAATCACAAACAGGAACAAAGAATCCGGCTATAACTGCTGTCAATATTCCCCAAAATGGGTTTTTAGGATATATTTTTTCTAAATATCCATCTGGAATTAACACCTGAATGATTGCTGATATAAATGTCCCAATCAGCAAAAATGGAATTCCTTCCAACAAAATAGCAGTAAGGACAATCATCCATTGATTAAAATGGAATCCTCCCATTTCTATATATGGAGCTAAAAAAATGTACCATCCAACTACAATAAGGACCGCTAAAAAGTAATATATTGGTAGATCTTTCTTTTTCCATATTTTTTCATTTATTTTCTTTTTTGAAGTAAATACTTTTGCATCTGGATTCATACTTCTAAATGCCTGCTTCACCTGACGTACTTTATTTATATCTTTTTTTTCTTCGTTTTTTGTGATCAGAACATAATCTGTATTCATGATCTGAGTTATAGGTTCTACTCCAGTTTGACCAATCATTATTAGACCTGTAGCTATGTCTACTAAATAAATTACATTTTCAATATGCGAATATTGTTTTAAGGTATGACTCAGAAAAATATCTACCGCTATTTGAAAATCCAACATTCCATTCCACTCTACCATAATGCGGTCGCATTCATTATTTCGCACTTCAAAATCTATTTTTTTTATCACTTCAGCTAGATCTGTAATGTCTTCTCTATCAAATTTCAAAAATAAATTTTCATTGTCTTCTGTAAATTCTTCTTCACCATCCTCGAACTGGATTACTAGGATTTTTTCTTCGCTATTCTTAAGCTGCTGCTTTATATAGGTTGTTTTCCCCGCATCCATAAAACCTGCTATGATGACAATCTGAATTTTCTCTATCAAAACTGTTGTGCACTCCTATCTTTTTAATTTCTGAACTGCCTTATATTACTAAAAGGAAGATCTCCAATAAATTATTTTTTGCAACTGCGTTGCATTTTATCGCTGTCCATGTATGTTGTCAATACAAAATACACCACTGTTGCCTTTTTATATTTGTGCATTAGCTTTTTCAAATCTAAAAAGCAAAAAACAGCAGTCAGAATTTCCTGACTACTGTTTTTCTATGAACTATTTGTGGATCTAAGCTGTTTGATTTTCATTCCAAAGCAAGAATAAATTCAAACTCCTGCAATATCTCTTATTACCTCACTAGCGATTATTAGACCCGCAACTGATGGGACAAATGAAGTACTTCCCGGCGTATCTTTTTTCCTCTTGACTACAATATCCATATCTCTTGCATAGTTACCATTAGCTTTTTCTATTAATGCTTCATTTTTATCTGCTGTATCATCTGCTAGATTTTTAGCTTTATCATTAACCATATTATTCCTAGGTCTGATAGGCTCTTCTGTGGAATATACCACCTTTAATTTTTTAATGCCCCTTTTCTTACATTCATGTCTCATGACCTTGGCGAGAGGGCATACTGATGTCTTGTATATATCCGCTATTTGAAGCCTAGTCGGATCCAGCTTATTACCGGTTCCCATAGAGCTTATGACAGGAACTCCGGCAATCTCAGCCCTTTCAATTATTAAGAGCTTGGCAGTAACCGTATCCACTGCATCCACCACATAAGAATATTTGGAAAAATCAAATTCATCTGCATTATCAGGAAGATAGAAACATTTTCTGGCCTCTACTGCACACTCCGGGTTGATGTCATGAATTCTTTTTTCCATAACATCTACCTTATCCTGACCAATGGTGCTGTGCAGCGCTATTATCTGCCGGTTGAGATTAGATATGTCTACATCATCCTTGTCGACGATCACCACCGAGCCAATGCCTGCCCTGACAAGAGCCTCTACTACATATCCGCCTACTCCGCCTATTCCAAATACACATACTTTTGAATTTTTTAATAGTTCCATTTTTTTCGGGCCGAAAAGCATTTCCGTCCTGATAAACTGACTCATAGCATTCCTCTTATCATAACTTTTTGTATCATCACTTTATGATAGTCCCGCCACCTATTACCATGTCGCCATCATAAAATACTGCTGCCTGACCTGTAGTGATTGCTCTCTGCGGCTCGTCAAATATTATCTCCGCCGTATCTCCCATCATAGTGACCGACGCAGGCTCAGGTTCGTGTCTGTATCTGATCTTCACATTGCATCTAATACTGTCCCCATCTTTAAGGGGCTCTCTCATCCAATTGATGTATTTTACAGACAGATCTCTTCTGAACAATTCTTCATTTTTACCAACTACTACCGTATTATCCTTTGGATTTTTATCCAAGACATATATAGGTTCCGGTGCGCTGATTCCGAGGCCTTTTCTCTGGCCTATTGTATATCCTTCAGATCCCTTATGTTTACCAAGTATCTTACCGGAAGTATTAACGATATTTCCGGGTACCATTTTTTCTCCTGTGACTCTTTCCATCATTCCTGCATAATCTCCATCAGGAACAAAGCATATATCCTCACTATCATGCTTCTTGGCATTCACGAATCCCTGCTCTTCTGCGATCCGTCTCACCTCTGTTTTTTTAATGAGCCCACCTAATGGTAACAGAAGCATCCTGAGAGTATCCTGATCAGCTACATATAGGACATAGCTCTGATCTCTTGTAGGATCCTTGGCTTTTCTAAGATAAAAACGCCCATCCATCTCTACCTTCTCAGCATAATGTCCAGTAGCGATATAGTCATATCCATGTTCTATCGCCCAGTCTTTCATATACCCGAACTTCATGGTACGGTTACAATC
The DNA here is from genome assembly GCA_029779695.1 of Bacillota bacterium. Lineage (GTDB taxonomy): Bacteria > Bacillota > Clostridia > Lachnospirales > Lachnospiraceae > Lachnocurva. The sequence continues at coordinate 14,002 of JAKPAB010000177.1, forward strand.
TATGCAGGGATTAGGCGTACGTCCTTCCTTATACTCAGTGATAAACTTATCAATTACTTCCTTACGAAATGATTCCATAAAATTAATAACCACATGCTCGATCCCAAGGCTTGCACATACGGACTTGGCATCATTTACCTCGTTTATACCGCAGCAGGTATTTTCCTCCGGAAGTCCTATTCCTGTATAATCATATAATCTAAGCGTGCATCCTGTGACCTCATATCCCTCTTTTAGTAAGAGATATGCCGTAACAGAACTATCCACTCCACCGCTCATTCCTACCAACACTTTACCTTTTGTCATTTTATTACCTCCAAAAAAGTCCTGACTCATTATCAGGACTTCCAAAATCACTTCTCAAAAAATTCATCGATAGCCTGTATCAATTTTGACTTAGGCATTGTCTTCAGTAGATATTTTTCCGGTTTAAGAGGAGCTACCTTCATGACGCATTCCTTATCGCCTTTAGCGGTTAGGAACATTACCGGAATGTTTTGGGTTCTTAGACCAGCCTTCATCAGTTTAAAAATATCAGCACCGCTCATCATCGGCATTTCATAGTCCAAGAGCACTAGATCCACCTTATTCTCTGCCAGAAAATTAATTGCGATCCTACCTGAGCTCGCCATATATACTCTGTATTTTACGGAAAGCCATGTTTTTATCATTCTAAGCATGGTTCCATCATCATCTACCACTAGGATCTTTTTCTTCTGTTCATCAGAAATAGCTGCATTTCTGACTACAGTATCCAATTGCTCTGACAATTCTTTTACATCTATCGGACGTAAATAATTCTCTGTTATATATCTAGGTGATATATACCGTTGTGCCAGCTCTAGTTCCTCTGTGTCTCCGATAAGATATAGCCTGAATCCATAATCCACTATTGCATCATTTATATAAGACAAAAATACAATATTCTCTGCGATTTCATCTCCGAGATAAAGAATATATATATCAGGTTTTTTTGTAATGTTCTCTATAGAATCTTTATCAGGTTCTGATTTTACAACTTCATAACCTTCTTTTTCCAGTCCCTTTGCAATCGCACTTGCCATGAAGCTTTTGCTTTTTCCAACAAGCAAAACTCTCTTTTCCATATTTTTATCCTTATTCATTAATTTACAATAGACTTAATATCCCATCTCTGTCAACCTCTGACATTAGCTTTTGGAGCTTATAAATCTTTTCTTTGTATTCTGATGGTATTCTATATCCTGCTAGCATCTTCATAATATCATCTGCACTGTCAAAATAAGAAGCTTCTACGAACTCTCTGATACTGCTAAGTGCATTTTTTAGCTCATCATCTGGTATCTCTGGGAGATTGGCATCATCATTCTCAATAATTGCCGGTTTGATCTGTCCCTTATAGCACCTATACTCCTCCAACAGCACAGGAGTCCATGTGTCTATCTCTTCGATATTTTTTTCATTCCCTGCTCTCTCAAGCATTGCAGCCAGATCTGATAATTTCATGGCCCCTATTGCTCTTGCTGAGCTCTTTAATCCATGGACAAGTATCGTATAATTCTTCAAGTCTCCTCTAGTCTTATAGTGTAATATCCTCTCTGCCTCATCATCGATCGACATATAAAAATCTCTTAGAACATCAAGCAAGAGCTCAGGACCTCCACAATTGTCCAGACCCTTTTGGAGATCAATCCCCGTTACTTTAATGACCTTTTGATAAGCATTGACATTGGATAGATTCTCTTCAGATTCATTTTTTTCCTGTTCGATAAAATCGTCTGCCCCACGTCTATATATCTTCCTTGCCGGAATATATGCCAGTAGCATGGTGTCTAATCGTCCACTGTCTACTGGCTTGGAAAGATAATCTGTAAAATTCTCACTTAGATATTTTTCTCTCGAACCTGAAATAGCATTAGCTGTCAGTGCAATGATAGGTGTGGATGCATTGATGGATATATCATCATCTCTGATATGATGAAGTGTATCAATACCATCCATTCCAGGCATTCTATGATCCAAAAATATTATATCGTATTTATTTTTAGATGTCATTTCCAGAGCTTCAGGCCCACTCTCTGCCACGTCTATCTGCATCAGGTTTTCTTTTAATAATCCCTTTATTACAGTTAGATTGGCTCTTGTATCATCTACAACCAGTATTCTAGCTCTTGGTGCATGAAAACTCTCCTCATAAACAACTATTCTCGAAAGAGATTCTTCATACTGTTTATCAAATCTACCTACCGGTTCCCAGGATGCCACCTGCTGTCTAACCATAAACGAAAATTCAGACCCTTTACCATACTCGCTTTTTACATTAATTTCAGACCCCATCAATTCTAGAAGGTTCTTGACTATGGACATTCCAAGGCCTGTTCCCTCGATGGTTCTATTTACTTCTTCATTTATTCTCTCAAATGTATTATATAGTTTTTTAATATCTTCTTGTCTTATTCCCTGTCCCGTATCCTTTACCTTTACCGTAAGGTCTATAAATTCATCGTTGATTTTAGAAAAACTAAGGCAAAAGTCTATCACTCCCTTTTCCGTATACTTCACAGCATTGGTAAGTATATTAGTAGTACATTGCCTGAGTCGCATCTCATCACCAACCAGAATGTGTGGGATATTCTCATCCATCTCTACATTAATCGTGATTCCTTTATCTCGAGCTCTTATCTCTGCCATATTGGTAAGGTCATTGACCATTGATGCAAGGTCATATTCCACAGGAATGATATCCATTTTCCCGGACTCGATCCTGGAGAAATCAAGTACGTCATTGATAAGCGATAAAAGTGTCTTGCCTGAATTTTGTATCTCTCTGGCATGCTCCGTAATATTAGGATCCTTGCTCTCTCTTATTATCATCTCGTCAAATCCCAATACGGCATTAATAGGAGTTCTTATCTCATGAGAAATATTGGACAGAAAGTTGGACTTGGCTTCATTCGCTTTTTGTGCAACAGCCAGATCTCTCTCCAGATTCCTCTGTTTCTCCATATATTCAATATATGCCACCGTTTCCGAAAGCTTACCCAGGAACGAAGTATATAGATCTTCGATCTCATCCTCAGTGTGAATATTCAGATTCTTAACACGCCGTAGCTCTTCATTCAGATCTTCATGGTTACCGGTATTGAACCTCTTGACCACATTAGCCATTTGTTCTATCGGTCTTGTTATTCTCCACTCTGCGTACTTATTGATCAATATTGCAGATGGTATGATCAGCATTAGTATCAGCATGATAAGCTTCATATCAAATGCCAAAACATCATTATTATTTCCAAAATATGTAGACATGCTGGTATATTTATTATTTCTCAGGATTTTGCTGATCTGATGTTCCAACTCAATAGTATTGGTTATCTCACCCCATGGTATAAAATCATCATATGACTCTATACTCTTGACATCTGACACTGAGCTCCTCAATCCAGGAACCAATGTATTGGAAAAAATAGCCGCCATAAATCCCAGAAAAACTGCCTCTGTTATGATAAGTTTTGTTATTACACGTCCTAGCTTCGATAGTCTGATGGTCTTAGTTCCATTTATATGATTCTCTTTCTCATAACTATGTGAATAAAATCTCCCTATATAAAAATATTCAAGCACCTCATCCGGTAAGAATCTAAATAACAGATATACCACAATATATATAACAGAGCATACCACTAATTCATTGGCAAAATAAAAAATCGCCTTGGACGGTGAGAATTCTGTAAACCCTAATCCCGCCATTGTTCCAAGGGCTCCGCCCCAAAATGGTCCTGCAACAGCCGATGAAAATAATATTGCAAATATAACGCGCTTAAAGCTCTTAATATGTCTCATTCTAGCTGGGAAATAAATTGTAAGACCCATTATCAGATAGATAACAGATGTGTATGAGAAATTGCTTAGAAGAACGGTTTTATAAATAAACAAACCTAATGAACATGCTACCAATGGACCGCTTCCACAAAAAGCAGATAGCAACATGATAGGAGCATATTTAAATGCATAGGACAGCCATATAAGTGGAGAATCGATCTTGCCTGCTCCATCTATACTTATATTGTATTTTATAGTAATAATGCATGTAAGGACTGTAAGGACTACTGTATTTATTATAGCAGCCTTTTTTTGATATTTAGTGGCATACGCAAGAAAAGATTTCCATTTTTCGCTCATGTCATATCCTCTTACTCTTTTAATCTGGCTGTTGACAGTAACAGTAAATTCTTCAGATCCTCTTTTTGCCTTTCATTGACTTCCGTATTCTGATCAAATGCCGATCCAGTGGTATCTTTGTATTGGAGAACTGTTTCTGCAAGCTTGTTGGCATCCGGTAACACAGTCTCACTTCCATCATCTACTGTATATCCTCTTGAGTAATTTGAAAGTACTCTCGGTATATGATTCTGGGTCTCTAGATAAGGAGGTATGCCACTGTATTTCCTGACAGCTCCTCCACCTGCACTGTATGCAGCTAATGCCATTGATAAATTACCATTATAATTTTTTAAATGTCCTGCCAATAATTTGGCTCCACCCATAATATTCTGTTCAGGGTCGTAGGCATCTGTTACTCCCAGATATTTGGCCGTTTCAGGCATCAATTGAAGCACACCCATTGCCCCGGAACTACTGGTCGAGTCTGTATGAAAATTAGATTCCTGTTTGGCCATGGCGATCAATACTCCCTCATCTACGCCGTAGGTCTGCGCAGCTTTTTTAAATATTGGTTCAAGAGATGCAGGCACAATTATAGGAGACTCTGAGGCATCACTCTGGATGCTCTTTGCTGCAGCAGAAGACATAACCTGGGCCGCCTGATAGGATGTCATTCTAGGAGCCTGAGAAGTCTCAGTTTCACCTGAAGACATTTTACTGTCCAGCGTATTTTCAAATGAGTCTGTTGTATCAACTTTTTCATTAGAATTCTCTGTTTTATTTAACGTATTAGACGACATAGATGTTCTCTCTATGATCTCTTTATACACTTTTTTTGAATTTCCATCGTTTATGATCGTGAGTGTCATTGTTCTTCTTGACAGCCTCCTTTCCATATGTTATTTTATTCAAGTCGGTTAACGATAAGCTGCTGTGGCTCAGTTGGTAGAGCGTCGCCTTGGTAAGGCGGAGGTCACGGGTTCGACTCCCGTCAGCAGCTTTATTTTTTTGCCCATTATGGGCTTATTTTTTTTGCCTTTTTTACTGCTTTTTTATTCCATATAATTCATTGATCTCGTCTGGTGTCATCTCTGAATACAGGAACCAGTGAACAATGGCTCTCACATCGTTCCCTAGTATCGAAGCTACTCCTGTCCCTATCTTCTGTCTCAAAAGTGTAGCATCGGATTCATTTTTGATCTGATGAAGTATACGTATCTCACCATTACCCATATTACTTATCACTGAATCTACTCCGGCTATATTCTGCAGACCATCTAAAAGTGCCAGTAGTGTCTTGCCTCCGCTTGCTACTCCATTTAAATTCATATATTCGTCGAAACAATCCAGCTCAACAGATATTTCTACAAAATCGATTCCAGTCTTCTCATACTCTTTGATATACAAGTCTACGACTTCATAGAAACCATTTTTCCCTTTCATATTGGAAATGGCATCCGTGTACTTGTAACCGGATACATTATTCTCAGCATCAGTTATGTCGAAAAAATAACCCAACAGACCCTCTATTTTGCCATCAACTATTACTGGACGCTTGTATGCAATAATAGTTCTGACCTCACCCTTTTTTAAGCAGGTCCCGATAGCACCTCTTATGCTTATTCCAGAATTCAGTACGTCTTCCTCATCACTCTTGAACCCCTCCGGATGTATATGCCACCCTACTTCCTCATCATTTTTCCCAATGACATCAATAACCGAAGAAAGTCCGTAATAATCCAGGAAATATTTATTTACTCCCAGAAAACGTCTCTTATTATCCTTCCAGAAAATACCCACATCCATCATGTTGACTATACTCTGAAGTCTGTCAGAGCCACGAAGCAACTCTTTTACAATATTATCCGTCTGTTTACCATATATGTCATCAGGAACATCAGAAGAACCCAGTGGAATAAATATACCATCCTTATTTATTTCTCCTTGTTCCGGCATTCCCGCCTCGACCAGGTCCCGCGCCAGAGACAATACATACCATTTATCAAGAAATTCAAATGTAAGAGTTGTATATATCATCCAGATATACTTGCCATCATTAATGGTTCTATACCAGTTTACCTTGTCGCCTGCCTTACTTTTATATAGTTCCGTAAGACTCTCCTTGGAATAATTATTAATAAATCTTTCTCTGTCATCCGGATGAATATATAGCTCGGCAAACCTAGGAACAGCCTCATCAATTGGAATCTCATCAGTATCTAGACTATATTCTGCATTATATGAAAATAAAAGCTCTGCCGTTTCTGACTCTGGATTCAAAAGATGAACAAAATGGTAGATTGAATACATATTTCTAAGAGCTGCCTGTCTGACAGAAATAGAGTTGAGCCCACCTCTACCTTTCATAATATCTACCGTCATGAAAACGGCAAAAATATCTTTATCAGTCCTCTGGGCTATAAAATCAAAATCAATAGTACCAAATTCACCATTCAGCACAAAATCAAGGCTCTGCCTCTTATCGGTTATTTTACATCTCCTATTGGCTTCAAAAAAGTGCTTCGCGAATACACTTTCCCCATTTACCCAATTTTCAAACAAAGAAACAACATTTTCTTCGTCAAAATTATTATCAAGATCAGAATCTTTTTCTTCCATTCCCGAACAAAAAAATCTCCTAAAGGAAGCATTAAATTGAAGAGCAGAAAACCTTCCATTTCTGTATTCAACTATAGCCATAGGTCTATGTGTTATGGCTTCCTTCTTCTTAGTAGGAGTAGGTGCATCAATAACGCTTACAAGGCTTATTTTATCCTCATATTCTCTTGCATCGCTACTCTCCCACTTCATATTCATATTCAGAAGTTTCGATATCGGGCATGGTTTACAGAAATGGAAGCCTTGCGCTTTTTCACAGCCTAGTCCTTTCATAAGGTCAACGCGTGCTTTTGTTTCTGTTCCTTCACAGACCGTTTCCATTCCCAGTCGTTTCGCCATTTTTATAATTGAATATAATATATTCTTGGTATTTTCTGAAGCTTCTGAATCATCTATATCTTTTAGAAAAACCATATCGATCTTTAATACATCAAAATGATAATTCTTCAGTACATTAAAAGAAGAATATCCACTTCCAAAATCATCCATCCAAAGCGAATAACCTGCCGCATAGAATTGCTTCATTTCTGTTCTGAAAAGAGTATCATCACTATTTATGATGCTCTCAGTTATTTCTATATCGATATCATTTCTGTTCAAACCATATCTTATTATTTCTTTTTCAATATAATCAAAAATGCTTTCTCCGCTGATTTCAAAATCCTGTCGTGACAGATTGACAGAAACAGGTACTGTTCTTATTCCCTGTTCACGAAGTCCTTTTATATCCATTAGTACTCTGTCTATCATAAACATATCTAATTTATAGATGAGGTCATTTTCCTCTAAAATAGGTATAAAAAGACTGGGAGACAGAATCCCAAATATAGGATCTCTCCAGCGGCAAAGTGCCTCACAATCAGATATTTCCTGAGTTCTGATCCTGACTATCGGTTGATAATAAACTCTCAACCATTCTTTGGAAATAGCTTCATCTATATGTTCCAGGATATATTCTGCATCAAGTTCAAGATCCTGAATAGTTGTAGATTTATACTTGTCAATCATGTTGTGTCCCTCGAAATAATGAGATAAAACTATGTCTTTTTTCTAAGTATAAACTATTTTTACGAAATACTAAACCATATAAAAAATGGATGTAAAAATGATATTCATTTTGTACATCCATTTCAATTTAATTACATATTATTCTTTTTATTTTCAGCTATTATTTAGCCAGATATGCCTTGATCTGAGCTGTAACACCTTCACCGTCTAACTGATATTTATGGATCAGTTCTCCGGCAGGTCCTGACTCACCAAAACGATCTCTTACACCGATCCTATAGAGAGGTGTAGGAAGATTCTCTGACAGACACTCTGCAACAGCACTTCCGAGACCACCGATAATACTATGCTCTTCAGCTGTTATTACCTTACCTGTCTTTCTAGCACTGTTAATTATTATTTCCTCATCCAGAGGCTTGATCGTACAGATATTGATAACCTCTGCATCGATTCCCTGCTCTGACAGAGCTGCTGCTGCTTCAAGGGCTGCTGATACGCAGATTCCATTGGCAACGATTGTAAGATCTTTTCCTTCACGAAGTATATGGCCCTTACCTATCTCGAACTTATAGTCCTCAGAGTTGATAACAGGGACTTCTGATCTTCCAAATCTGATATAAACAGGTCCTACAAAATCCAAAGCTGCCTTTACTGCTGCTCTGGCCTCTACATCATCTGCAGGGCACATAACTGTCATTCCGGGAATAGCTCTCATAAGTCCGAGATCTTCGAGACACTGATGGGATGCTCCATCCTCACCAACGCTGATTCCGGCATGTGTTGCACCTATCTTGACATTGAGTCCTGGATAAGCAATAGAGTTTCTGACCTGTTCATATGCTCTTCCGGCTGCAAACATTGCAAAAGAACTGGCAAACGGGATCATTCCTGATGCTGCGAGTCCTGCTGCGATTCCCATCATATTACTCTCTGCGATTCCGCAATCTATAAATCTATCAGGATATGCTGACTTAAAAATTCCTGTCTTGGTAGCACCGGCAAGATCTGCATCCAATACTACAAGGTTGGGATATTCATCGGCAAGTTCTTTTAGAGCATTGCCGTAGCTCATTCTTGTTGCGATTTTATCTCCGATCATTATTCCTCGACCTTTCCATTAAGTTCTGCCATTGCTTCTTTATACTGCTCATCATTTGGAGCTGTTCCATGCCAGCCCACCTGATTCTCCATAAAGGATACACCCTTGCCCTTAACAGTCTTCATGATAATTACTGTAGGCATTCCCTTTGTAGCCTTTGCTTCTGCAAAAGCAGCACGCATCTGATCGAAGTCATCTCCATTTATATTTATAACATGAAAATTAAATGCTTCGAATTTCTTATCTATAGGATATGGGCTGTTAACCTCTGTAATAGGTCCGTCTATCTGAAGATTATTGTTATCTACTATAGCTACTAGATTATCCAGCTTTTTTGCTCCTGCAAACATTGCTGCTTCCCATACCTGGCCCTCTTCGATCTCGCCATCTCCGAGAAGTGTGTATACTCTGTAATCTTCCTTATTAATTTTTGCAGCCATTGCCATTCCGCAAGCTGCTGAGATTCCCTGACCAAGAGATCCTGTACTCATATCCAGGCCTGGAAGATACTTCATAGAAGGATGTCCCTGAAGTCTACTGCCTGTATGACGAAGTGTCTCCAGCTCTTCCTTGGGGAAATATCCTTTTTCTGCCATTACAGAATAGAGTCCCGGAACTGTATGGCCCTTAGACAACACGAATCTGTCACGATGAGGATCTGAAGGATTCTTTGGATCCACATTCATTTCCTCAAAATAGAGATATGTGAACATATCTGCTGCGGAAAGTGATCCACCCGGATGACCCGATTTTGCGGCATGAACCGCTGTAATGATTCCTTTCCTGACTTCATTTGCCAGTTTTTTTAAATCTTTGTTTTCCACTTTGCACCACCTTAATAAATAAGTCATTATATTGTTACTTCTGATTTTTCACAGAAACTGATATATCTTTTTTGTGTTTTATGATGTTAATGCTCAAGATATTGTCTGGCAGTATCTACTGCCTTCCTGTAATCATTCTGAAATTCTTGCCATGTTTCCATTATCTCATCATATTTTCCATCCCGTGCCATTAATTCCTGCTCCTTGGCCTCGGCCGAGAATTCTTCTGCTCCGATGTTAACAGAAGTACTTTTAATCCCGTGTGTAATTATTCTGTAATTATCCCAGTCCTGATTCTGAACAGTAATAGAAAGCTTGGTGAAGTATTCTTCACTCTGCTCAATATATGATTCTAGAACTTCCCGATAAATGTATTCATCATCAGCGCAGTACATCATTGCTGTATCATGGTTTAAAATGATTTCATCCAGCATAGCACCTCTCCTTAATATGACCTAACTGCTATTCTATTCTCTTTCCAATTACCCGAGTAAATTATATTTTAACATGACTCTTTTATCAATGCCAATTTGCATATAAGATATTTGATTAATAATCTGTTCATATTGCCTTTTTTATATCATACTCTTATAATTTTCGTATATATATACTCTGCATTACATACGAGACGTTTGAATCAAAATATTAGTTATTATCAATGTTGGAAAGAGGTGGCGTATCATGCATCATATATTTCAACCTTTCCCAGTTGAAGAACTGGAATTCAATCCTTTTGAAAAATTTGGTAAGGACTGGGCCGCTGTTGTTGTCAGAGACAAGAAAAACAATCGGTCTAATGCCATGACTATAGGATGGGGTACTGTAGGAATCCTATGGGATAAAAAAGTATGTATGGTTTTCATTCATGAGTCTAGATATACCAGGGAACTCCTGGATAATGAGGAAACATGTTCGATCAATTTCCTAAATATGGACACAAAAGGGAATCGTAATGCACTGAAGTTTCTAGGAAGTGCCTCAGGAAGAAGCGAAGACAAGCTAAAAGAAATCGGGTTCGAAGTAAATACTGATGGGGATACTCCTTATCTCGATGCGGGCAATTTTATAATATTATGTAAAAAATTAGCCCATTACAGTATCGATTCAAGTAATACACTCGATGATGTCACCAATAAAAACAAAGAAAAAGATAAAACTCATATCATGTATGTGTTCGAGATCACCAAGGTAATGGCCAGATAAAACTATTTAATCAGTAATAGATTTTCGAAATAACAAAATCAACGATGTTGTACATGGATCGGGAACATAAAGTCCTCATTAACATCCTCGGCAGCATCTAGAACTGTTGATTTCCAATCCGATAGCGGATATTTAGAAATATATGCTGTCAAAAATGATGTTGGGATCATTGAG
>JAKPAB010000179.1 GCA_029779695.1 Bacillota bacterium
AGTTGTCCGAATCCATCGATTTGAGTCTCTGAACAAGCTGATTCGCACAACCGGACCACTGATTTGTGTGACGTTTGTGTGTGGCTTTACGACGTTTGCAACCGTAGTTGCCGATCATTAACATATTGGTTATCAACGGTTTAATCTTTCCTGTGACGTTGCGGCGTTTTTATTTTGATTTTTAAACCGTTGGCAAAAAAATCAGTATATGAATTGTTAAATACCCCCGATTAGAAATCTATAACTCACATTTCATGTAGGGGGCATAGGTATTCAACGAATACTCTAAATAGCAGTGTAAAGGTAAGCAAATTATTTGTTCTAGCAAAGTTTTCAACCATATAATATTTGTATCTATCTAAATAATTATTTCTGTTGAAATATCGAAGTTTGTTACTATATGTTTTTCCATTTATCGAAGTTTTATTATCTTTGCAGTAACAAAACCGCACCTCTATGGATTCCAAAACATTTGGAGCTCCCGACCATTCCATTGAGAATTATTATTCGTATCTGAAGGAAGCCTTTCTGTTACAAGGCATCCACAAGTTTTCGTATAAGAGCAAAGAACGCATTCGTTGAGATCAACAATGTGAAGTTGGTTCCTTAATAGCCAAAGAGGGAAAGGTCAAGTAATGGATACAGATATCTTATGATATAAGTTCAGAGAAAACACTATAACGAGAAATTAGCGGACTTTAATAATATATATTTAGATGATACTTCAAGAAAATAAAGGAATACCGATAAAAATGGTAGTTATGCTCAGCATAATCGCCGGTTTCATGGTTGCCAACATATACTATAACCAACCACTCCTGGAGGTAATAGCCAAAGAACTTAGGGTGACATCAATAGAATCCAATCTGCTGGCGGTACTTACTCAGGTGGGTTATGCATTCGGGTTGTTGTTAATCATTCCGATGGGCGATTTATACAATCGGCGTAAGTTAACTCTTGCGTGTATTATTATATCTTTACTGATGACGGCAATCATGTCTGTGACATACAGCATCTATATCATGTGGATAGCTTCTTTTTTCATTGGAATTAGTTCAATCGTACCACAGATATTCATGCCCATAGCAGGCCAGTATTCAGAGCCAGAAAACAAAAGCAGGAATATGGGATACATTCTCACAGGATTGCTTGTCGGCATATTGGCAAGTCGTGTTCTCGGTGGTCTAATAGGAAAGGAATTCGGATGGCGCATGATATATGAGATTAATATTATAATTATGATTTTATGTGCCTTTTTTATTTGGAAATTATTCCCAAATATGAAAAGGAACTTCACTGGTAACTATGTCGAACTGATGTGTTCGGTGTTTCATATTTTTAAGACACATCCTCGTATCCGGCTCAATTCTATTCGTGCAGGATTGGCGTTTGGCTCCATGTTGTCTATTTGGTCTTGTATGGCGTTTCATCTTTCAGGGGCACCTTTTTATGCTGGTAGCGATATGGTAGGTATGTTGGGGCTTTGTGGTATAGCAGGGGCTGTTGCTTCGATGAATATCGGTAAATACGTATCACGTTTTGGTATCCGACGATTCAGCCTTATCGGCGCGTCATTACAAGTTGTAGCGTGGCTTATTGCCTTTCTATTTTGTCGCACTTAC
>JAKPAB010000201.1 GCA_029779695.1 Bacillota bacterium
ATAGATGGAGCTGGCAAAACTGCTCAATTTTTCAGGATTACTATTCCTTTGTTAAGGCCTATTATTTTGTTTACCACTATTCTGTCAACAATTGGAACGCTGCAATTATTTGATGAACCAATGATGCTGGCAGCAGGTGTTACTACAGGTTCTAGCGTTGGTCCGGGAAATTCACTGTTAACTCCATCAGTTTATATCTACAATGTAAGTTTTAAATATGTTCCTAATTTTGGCTATGCCTCGGCAATCTCCTATATGATTGTAATCATCGCTGTTATTTTGTCAATTATTCAATTTAGAGTGGCAGGCGAAGAAAGATGAACAGAAAATTGACATATGCGTTTATATATGTATTTCTAACAATTTCTGCTTTTGTCTCTGTTTTTCCCTTTTACTGGATGATTGTGGGTAGTACAAATAAATCAGTTGATGTTAACAAAGGAAAATTAACGTTTGGAAATCAATTCCTCGAAAATTTTTATAAATTATCTGAAAATTTTGACCTGGGGCAAGTTATATGGAATTCTATACAAGTTTCACTATGTGTCGTTGTTTTCTCATTAATTGTTTCATCAATGGCAGGTTATGGTTTTGAAATGTTCAAATCAAGAGGTCGTGATTTTACTTATGCAACTGTGTTATTGACAATGATGATTCCTTTCGCAGCTTTAATGGTTCCAGTGTTTAGATTGATGACTTTTCTAAACTTAATTGATTCACTCTGGGGAGTAATTTTGCCAATGATTCCCTCTGTATTTCTAATCTTTTTTTTCAGACAAAACTTTCAACAATATCCGAAAGAAATTATTATGGCTGCTCGAGTCGATGGAGCAAGTGAGCCGAGGATTTTCTTTTCTATTATCATGCCATCGATGAAAGCTACCTATGCAGCAGCAGCAATCTATGCTTTTCTCACCAGTTGGAATGCATATTTGCAACCCTTGGTAATTATCCAGAGCCAAAAAAATCGAACTATGGCACTGTTTATTGCTAACTTAGCATCAGGGTATCAGCCAGATTTTGGATTAGTTATGATGGCTGTTGTTATAGCCACATTGCCTACTCTTATTCTGTTTTTTGCCCTGCAAAGATATTTCGTTCAGGGTGTATTGGGTTCAGTAAAGCAATAAACATTATAGCTTTCCGTGGAAGCATTTTATAAACGGGCTTGGAATGAGAGGAAGAAAGCAGACAACCAGAAGAAAACTTTTGTCCTTGTCTCAGAATCCAATAAACATGATAATGCTTCCACCTACTGACAGGCACAGGATTTTTAAAAGACACAAAAACAGAAGTTAACTTAATAACCCTTACAAAACATATGGATGGACGACCAAAAACAGGAGGTAATAAGTGTGAAGATAACTTTTATTGGTGCGGGGAGTCTTGTTTTCACTCAGAGATTACTTGCTGACCTAGTTCGTCTACCTTTCCCCCGGGAGGAGATAGAAGTGGGGTTAGTAGATATAGACGAAAAAAGATTAAGTTACATTAATAGAATTGCTCAGAGGATTTTTTCTGAGAATGGAATAAACGTTGATAAGATAATTTCCTCTACTGACCGCAGGAAAGTTCTCCCCAGATCAGATTATGTTTTTATCTCTATCTTGGTGGGAGGAGTTGAAGTCATTCGCCAGGATATAGAAATCTCCTTAAAATATGGAGTAGACCAGTGTATCGGGGATACTATAGGTCCGGGGGGAATATTTCGAGCGATGAGAACTGTACCAGTTATTCTCGATATCACTGAGGATATTGAGGAGCTCTGCCCTGAAGCCGTGGTTTTGAACTACACTAACCCTATGTCGATAATTTGTTGGGCAGATAAAGAGCTTTATTCCCTGAAGTTTTATGGACTTTGCCATAGTGTTCAAAATACTGCTCGTGAGCTATCTACTTAT
>JAKPAB010000208.1 GCA_029779695.1 Bacillota bacterium
CAGATCGGAGTATCATTAAACGAACACACATTAGATTTACCAGTAAGTACTGAATGGCAAAAATATACAGTTATATACGATAGTCCTACTAATATAATACGAATACAATTTAGCGATTTTCCAATTAATAATAACATATATATTAAAGATATTGTATTAATTGACAGATAATACATGTTGTGCTATATATACGAAAGGAGGGGCAATACATGAAGAACAAAAAGAGACGTGGTTTTACACTTGTTGAACTGTTGGTGGTTTTACTCATCCTTGGTGTGTTGGTAGGACTTGCTGTACCAAGGTATATGGAGTCGCAGAAAGCTGCTCGTGCTAGAACATTTGCTGCTAACGTGCGAGAAATTGTCAGCGCGCTAGAGGCTTATAGAATGGATAATATTACTGCACCTGGAGGACCACAATATCCTAATGATTTAGGACAATTGAAAACAAACTATTTTACGCAAGAGCCAATTAACCCTTACACAGGCAAAAGCATGTTGAGTGACAACCCAAGCGAGAGTGGCATACAGTATGTAAGTGATGGTACATCTTATAGCATATGTATTGCACAACAGGATGTTGATGACATCAACAACAACGGACGTATAGACGAGCCGTTGCCAATCACATTGTATCCTTCGTGCACTTATTTCTTTGAAGGTTTTGATGATACTTCTTCACTAAATAACTGGAATTTAGGTGAATATACTGATGCCCGTATAAATAATGGGGCATTATATGCGTGGAGTGATGTTGCTAGCCTTCATCAATACCCCTTATCATTTATACATGTCGGTAGTAAAATATTAGTATCTCCGCCAAATCCTAATAGTTTTGTGTTAGAAGCAGATCTTAAAACTTCATATTATGCAGAGATATGGTTAAAATTGTGTTCTACTAGTGGAAATTGTATTAGAATAGGTTTTGGATACGATAGGAGTTTGTGGTTACAAACTCCTGATTTTTTTGGAACTGCGCCTGCTGGAAGGCCAACAAATTGGACACATGTAAAAATTGTTGTTAAAGGATCTCAAATCGCTGCTTATATAGGTGATACTAAGATGATAGAAGGAAGCACAAGTTATACATTTTTACCTGGCTATATTGAACTGCAAATGCGGGCGAGTAGCAGGTATATTGATGGATGGTTTGATAATGTAAAACTAACGAGCCCTGCGCCATAGATAGTAATTTACTAAATGCGTATGAATTGTTATGAATATTGTATCTGATATATGCTATTTTTGTATGTTAACTTAACTATTAGTAAATAGCTGCTAATACGATTTGTGCTATAACCTATCTATGGATAATAAACACAATACCGGGCATGGTTTTACACTCATAGAGTTATTAATTGTATTAGTGATTATTGGTATATTGATAGGCATAGGAGTACCATTGCTTAGTAAAAACTTGCCAGTAGCTAAACAAACAGCATTTCGTGAAAATGTCGATCAAATAGTAGATGCACTAGAAGTTTACCGTTCGCGCGCATACATAGCTGGTGCTGATTGTTATTACCCAGAGAGTTTACAAGAACTAGCAGAAGGTGGATATTTTATACCAAAGTACAGATGGTGGGGCTCATTGGTATTTTAAAGGTTCGCCTGGCTATGTAATCTATAGTTTAGCTGCAGATTTAGTAAACCCACAAATAGTGTATGTAGGTACATCTAGAGGCGTATATAAGTGCTATAATCAGTAATGGTATTACTTAAGCTACAACCTATTATTACACAATAGACATACAGTATCAAACTCATTGAGTATCTTTGTTGTAGTAAACCACAGCGCTGATAACAAATCTATAGTGTATATACGAAACGCATCTTCTGTGCTACACCTTAT
>JAKPAB010000232.1 GCA_029779695.1 Bacillota bacterium
GAATGCTGATGAACAACATTCCTTAAAGTTTAAATCACAAGTGAACTAGAAAAATCCTAGTTTATTTTTGTTATAAGAAATCAACATGTTTTTTGATTGTCTGTAATGATCAAGCATCATTTTGTGGTTTTCTCTACCAATACCAGATTGTTTGTAACCTCCAAAAGGTGCGCCAGCTGGATATGCGTGATATTGGTTCACCCAAACTCTACCTGCTTTTATCGCTCTAGGAACTCTGTATAATTCATGTGCATCTCTCGTCCATACTCCTGCTCCAAGTCCATACATGGTATCGTTCGCAATTTCTATCGCTTCTTCTGTAGATTTAAAAGTAGTTACCGCTAAAACTGGCCCGAAAATCTCTTCTTGGAAGATTCTCATCTTGTTGTGCCCTTTGAAAATGGTTGGCTGAATGTAATATCCACCTTCTAAATCTCCACCTAGATGATTCACTTCTCCACCACAAAGCAATTCTGCACCTTCTTCTTTGCCTAATTTGATGTAAGAAAGGATTTTATCTTTTTGAATTTGTGAAGCTTGAGCACCCATCATTACGGTTGGGTCAAGAGGATTTCCTGTTTTGATGGCTTTTGTTCTTTCTACCACTCTTTCTAAGAATTTATCAGCTATAGATTCATGAACCAATAATCTAGAAGGACAAGTACATATTTCACCTTGGTTTAAAGCAAATAATACCGCTCCTTCAATGGCTTTGTCAAAAAATTCGTCATCTGTATCCATCACAGAAGGGAAGAAGATGTTAGGAGATTTTCCTCCTAATTCTAAAGTCACTGGAATAATATTTTCTGTAGCATATTGCATTACCATTCTACCCGTAGCTGTAGAACCTGTAAACGCTGCTTTCGCCACTTTTGGATTGGTCACTAAAGTTCTTCCTAACTCCGCTCCGAAACCATTGACAATATTCACCACACCTGCAGGAAGTAAATCTTCAATTAGCTCCATTAAAACCATAATAGAAACAGGCGTACTTTCTGCTGGTTTCAGAACTACACAGTTTCCTGCAGCTAGAGCAGGAGCAAGTTTCCAAACAGCCATTAGAATAGGGAAGTTCCAAGGAATAATTTGTGCGATTACACCAATAGGTTCGTGTACGATGATAGAAACGGTGTCTTTGTCTAATTCAGAAATAGAACCTTCTTCAGCTCTTATTACACTAGCAAAATATCTGAAATGGTCTACTGCCAAAGGTAAATCTGCCGCCAAAGTTTCTCTAATGGCTTTACCATTATCT
>JAKPAB010000273.1 GCA_029779695.1 Bacillota bacterium
ATAAGATCCCTTGAAGAGTACAAGGTAGATAGGGCAGAGGTGGAAGTGTAGTGATACATGTAGCTGACTGTTACTAATAGATCGAAGGCTTGATCAAAGAGTTCTTGTAAGGAAATGTTTCTGTATGAAGTTTTGAATGTGCGAATTATAGTCAATAAGCGAACATAGTTCGCTTTTTACTATATAAAGGGAAACGACGACATGTGTCGCCTTTTTTCCGTTTATATTCAAAAAGATGATTTTTAATCACTTTTTGTGGTATGATATTTAAAATATGGCGACATAGCCAAGTGGTAAGGCAAAGGTCTGCAACACCTCTATCACCAGTTCAAATCTGGTTGTCGCCTCTATAGAGTTAAAGCTCCGCAGGAATTGTGCGGAGCTTTCTTCATATTATACAGAAAGAATATTATTGACAAAAATAAGGTTGTTTATTACAATAAGAAAAACAAAGACAGAGAAGGGAATAAGTAGCAAACATTATTTGATTAAGAGAGTTACCGGATGCTGAAAGGTAATGAGAATGTGTTTGTGAATACATCCTGGAGTTGCGCACCGAAGAATCAATATTGATTATAGGCTGTGACGGGGTTCGACCGTTATATCGTCAAATAAGGCAGATAAAAACATTTATCTGTAAACAAAGGTGGTACCACGATTTTAATCGTCCTTTGATCTTTTGATCAAAGGATTTTTTTTATTATTAAAGTTTTAATGAACTGGTTTATTAAAAATGTATTAGCGAAGGAGACAATTATAATGAAAATTTATGATGAACTTGTTGAAAGAGGTCTGATAGCTCAAGTAACAAACGAAGAGAAGGTGAGAGAACTGGTAGATAATGGGAAAGCCACATTCTACATTGGTTTTGATCCAACAGCGGATTCTCTTCATGTCGGTCATTTTATGACTTT
The DNA here is from genome assembly GCA_029779695.1 of Bacillota bacterium. Taxonomy (GTDB): domain Bacteria; phylum Bacillota; class Clostridia; order Lachnospirales; family Lachnospiraceae; genus Lachnocurva. The sequence continues at coordinate 915 of JAKPAB010000273.1, forward strand.
AGTATTGATGAAAAGACTTCAGATGGCTGGAAATAAGCCAATTGCACTTATTGGCGGTGGAACTGGAATGATTGGTGATCCAACTGGAAGATCAGATATGAGATCAATGATGACAAATGAGATTATTGATCACAACTGTGAGTGCTTTAAAAAGCAAATGAGTAAATTTATTCATTTTGGAGAAGAAGATAATGATGCAAAAATGCGTAATAATGCTGACTGGCTCAGAAATCTTGATTTTATGGAATTTATGAGAGAAGTTGGCGTACATTTTAATGTTGCCAATATGCTTAGAGCAAGAGCTTATGAAAATAGAATGGCAAGAGAAGGCGGGCTTACTTTTTTTGAAATGTCATATATGATTCTTCAGGGATATGATTTCTATAGATTGTATAAGGATGAAGGATGTAATCTTGAGTTTGGTGGAGATGATCAGTGGTCAAATATGCTGGCAGGAACTGATCTGATCAGAAAAAAAACGGGAAAAGATGATGCTTATGCAATGACAATAATTCTATTAACTAAATCAGACGGAACCAAGATGGGAAAAACAGCAGGTGGTGCTGTTTGGCTCGATCCAGATAAAACATCTCCATATGATTTTTACCAGTATTGGAGAAATACGGCAGATGCTGACGTTATCAAGTTTATGAAAGTACTTACTTTTATTTCAATTGAGAGGATAAATGAGATTGCAGGTTGGGAAGACAAAAGAATAAATGAAGCAAAAGAAATCCTTGCATTTGAGATAACCAAGATGGTTCATGGAGAAGAAGAGGCACAAAAAGCGCAGGATGCAGCAAGAGCAATATTCTCAACAGGAAGTGCCGAAAACATGCCTATTGTTAATATTACAAATAATGATTTTACAGATGACGAAATTGATATAAGGAAATTACTTGTTTGTGCGGAATTTGCTACGTCAATGTCAGAAGGAAAAAGAGCTGTTGAACAGGGTGGAGTGTCTGTAAATGGAAATAAAATATCTGATCCATTTTGTAAATTTAAGCCAGAAGATTTTAATAACGAATTTATTCTAAAAAAAGGTAAGAAGAAATTTTGCAGAGTAGAACTTTAAAACGCATAGCGAATA
>JAKPAB010000298.1 GCA_029779695.1 Bacillota bacterium
TAATGATTTGATCAGACGGCTCTTTTCCAATGGCTTTTCCAGATACTCTGCAAATCCACTGGATAGAAGCAGATCCTTATCATTGCCGTCTGTACCTGCGGTAAGCACAATTGCAGGGGTATCATAGGATGCGTTTTTAGGATTACTTCTAATAGATTGAAGCGTCTCTATACCGTTCATTTCTGGCATCAGATAGTCTAAGAAAATAATGTCATATTTCGTCTTAGATGCCATTTCAACAGCAGCACTTCCACTGGTTACTGTATCGGGGACGATTCCAGTATCATTCATAAGACCTTTGAAAATAGTCAGATTAACGCGATTATCATCTGCAAATAAAATCTTGGCATCATTATTAAATTCAATTATTTTTTTATCATTGGATTTATACTTCTTTTCAATGCTGGTGTTAACACCAATAGGCTTATAAGAGAAGATCCGCTGTGGTATAGTTAAATAAAACGATGATCCTCCACCTGGGGAGCTGGATTGTGTGATACTACCATTCATAAGGGTTACGAGCATTTTTACAAGAGGCAGACCTAGCCCGGTTCCTTCCTGATCATTATGTTCAAAGGGCTCATATAATGTGGCAATTGCATCCGGAGATATTCCGCATCCGGTATCTGAAATTACTTCCCGTAATATAAATACGCTGTCATTTTTGACCTCTCCTGATAAATGCAAGCTTATATAACCACTTTCAGTGTATTTGTATGCGTTTCTTAGCAGATTCATTATTATGATCTTTATTCTAGGCAAGTCACCATACATTGATGATGGAACAGAAGGATGATAGGTTAGGGTGAATTTAATAGGCTTATCCTTGATAAGTTCATTCATCTCTTTCTTGATATCAGCTATTAGATCCGCAGTATCATATATTTCAGGAATCAAGGTCATTTTGCCTGAATCAAGCTTGGAATAGAGAAGTATGTCATTAACGGTAGAGAGTAGTTTCCTACCGGATACATCCAGGTCATTTGAATATCCGTATATCTTTGAATCCCTTGTTCTTTTTGCAATAAGGGCGTTCAGACCGATTATGGCATTGATTGGTGTTCTGATCTCATGAGACATATTGGCGAGAAAGCCACTTTTGGCAGCGGATTCCTGGACGGCAACCTCTCGACTTCTAAACTCATCACTAACATTGGAAATAGCCCATCGAACGCTACAATATAAAAATGCTAGAAGAGCTACGGACATAATGGTGTTAGAGTATGAGCTGGGCAGTGCATAAAATGTCACTAGCGATGGAGCACCACCGATTACAAGTGCGATTATTCCGATTAAGAACCATTTTATTTTGGTAAAAATCTCGTTATAACGAACCATGATTATTATAATTGTTACAAAAGAGAATAC
>JAKPAB010000308.1 GCA_029779695.1 Bacillota bacterium
GATTGTTGGAGTACGATAGATATAAATCCGGTAATTAATTCTAAGAATAGAGAAAAACTTACGAAATTATATTCACCAACTCACCGCGAAATAGATGCATACAATAATGCTACTAGTCATGATGGAGGACTCGCTGGTGCTGGAGGAATCGGTGGTGGTTACTCTAATTATCTATGTTTAGAACCTGCTCCGAATGTTATGCAGCCCGGTGATTATATTACAGCAAGTTTTGGTGTTTCCTTGACCGATATTGACAGTGAAGCAGATATAATAATTTCTCCCATTGTTTATGTTGGGAACATTGTTAATGCGCACATTGCTCCAACAGGAATGGCATATCTTACTAATCCCGTGGGAAATGTAGCAAAAGCAAAATTTAAGAAGCCTATTCCTGGATATCAATCCATAACAATCTATAACCAAGATGTCAATTACAATCCAGAAACACTTCAAAGTGGTAGACATAGTTGGGTAGGAGACTACAAAACAACTGCAACAGATGACACTACAATTGTGGTTGATGTAGTTCTTGAAGAGGAGCCAGGATAATGGCACGCACTCTGAATGAATTCGTCTCATCTACTGGAAACTATGTTTATGAGATTACCGATGCTAAGATGGCTGGAGTCGACTTAACCGATTTCAATGTAGCCGTCTTACTTCACTGTGTTCTTGCAAATGAACTAGAAAGAGATTTTATCGTATTTTCCAAAGGACGCATTGACAAAGTGTTTGATATAAGTACGCAATATTTTTTGCTCTCTAGTCCAACTTACTGTAGAAATATAGGAAATGGAATTTTCATTGTTTCGCTTCCTTTTTGGAGAATGCAGCATATTGCAGAAAGTAAAAATAGCGATATAGTATCTGCTGAATTTGAAGTAGTTATCTATGGATTCAATACTCTGGAATATCCGAATGGCGAAGACAAAGGAGCAGCTTCTTTCCAATGTATAGTAATCGATACTGGAACGATTAACTTCACGAAGAACAGATTCCCACTTCCACGTACAAGCGTAGTTGATAAACCAGCTGAAAAACGAGAAATACTTAATCCAA
>JAKPAB010000319.1 GCA_029779695.1 Bacillota bacterium
TTTTATATTAATTGCAATATCATTATTAGATACATTCAACTTCTTGTTCTTTGTTTCCTCTTTCTTAAATTGTGAGTAATAAATCTCCTGATAAACCTCGCAAGATGCGATCAATTTCTCATGTGTACCAATTGCTGCTATCATACCGTCCTCCATAACGATAATTTGATCTGCATACATTAATGATGCTGTACGCTGAGACACAACAAATACCGTAGGAGCATTTTCCATGTTCCGAATTGATTTTCGTAGAGCCGCATCTGTAGCAAAATCCAGAGCCGATGAAGAATCATCTAAGATAAGGATTTCTGGTTTCATTACAAGCGCTCTTGCAATTGTCAGTCTCTGTATTTGTCCACCCGAAAGGTTTTTTCCTCCCTGATCTACATACGAGTCCAGCTTTCCTTCCTTCTTTTCCACGAACTCCCTCGCCTGAGCAACCTCTAATGCTGTCATAATCTCTGCATCAGTAGCATCCTTTTTACCCCACTGGATATTTTCGCGAATTGTTCCAGAAAATAACAAGGCCTTCTGCATAACAATACCAACCTTATTTCTCACTGAATGGACAGTAAAATCATTTACATTTTTGCCATCTAACAGGACTTCGCCCTGTGTTACATCATAAAAACGCGGTATCAGATTAACCAAAGATGATTTTCCTGATCCAGTACCACCGATCACTCCGATTGTCTGTCCTCTGTATGCCTTGAAATTAATATCAGATAACGAATCATCTCCTGCACCTGCATAACGAAGATTCACGTTCTTGAATTCTACGATTGGGACATTATCATCACTGATCTTTATCTGTTCTTTTCCATCAACCATACTAGACTTCAGCTCAAATGTGGTTGTGATACGTCCTGCGCAGGCAAGAGCCTTCGTAATATTTATAACCAAATTAGCCAGTTTAATGATCTCCACTAGGATCTGAGACATATAATTATATAGTGCAACTACCTGTCCCTGTGTAAGATTGCCGCTATTAACTCGGACCGCGCCGATCCAGATCAAGGCTATAATAGAAATATTGATAACAATATATGTTAACGGATTCATCAGACCTGAAATCTTTCCTACAAACTTCTGCAATGAATTTAATTCCTGATTAGATGAACGAAAATGCTGTATCTCTGATTCTTGCTTGTTAAATGCTCTGATCACACGAGCCCCGGTTAGATTCTCTCTTGTTATACCGAGTATTTTATCTAGTCCAGCCTGAGCTTTCTTATATAATGGTCTCGTAGATAACATTATTCCGAATACTACCAACGCCAAAACCGGAATGGCTGCGACAAAGACCAGTGCCGACTTAAAATCAATGGAAAATGCCATAATCATTGCACCAAAAACTATAAATGGCGAACGAAGAAATAATCTAAGGACCATATTCACACCATTTTGTACCTGATTAATATCACTGGTCATTCTAGTGATCAATGTCGATGTTCCTATTGTATCCATCTCTGTAAATGAAAGGCTCTGTATATGTTCAAATAGTCCATGTCTCATTCCTGTTGCACATCCCACTGATGCTTTCGCTGCAAAAAACTGTGCTGTAATGGAACATATCAGGCCTATACATGCTAAACCTATCAACAATATACACATTTTCACGATCATTCCCATATCACGATTTCCGATGCCTTGATCAATGATCCTTGCAACGACCAAAGGTACAAACAGCTCAAAAGCCGCCTCTAACATCTTAAATGCTGGCGCTAAAATACACTCCTTTTTATAAGTGCGTAAATACTTCCATATTATTTCCATAAAATTCTCCCTATTATATTGATGTAGGCATGTTCGTCATTCATTTTCAGTAACAGGATCATAACATCAAACTGATGCATGACTATTTAAATTCCTGTAACTATTTTCTTTCTAATAAAAGCTAATTAAATAGTATCATAGTATATGCAATACGGAAAATATCTATATAGTATACAAGTCATATGTTTTTCGTATATAATCATTAAGTAACTACATCTTACATACAGAGGCATTTGATATAACAAGGAGGTTTCTATGGATATAAAACAATTACAGTATTTTGTTACAATTGCCGATGAAGGCAGTATCACTGCTGCCGCCAGAAAATTATATATGTCCCAGCCTCCATTAAGCAGTCAGATGAAGCTACTTGAAAACGAGTTAAACTGCATATTATTTGAAAGAGGAGCACGTTCTATCCATTTAACAGATGCAGGACAGACTTTGTATCAGTACGCAAAATCCATTTTAGATCTCAACGAAGTTGCAAAACAAGAAACGAAGATAGCTGCAAAAAAGCATAATGGCACCCTCCGAATTGGAATTGTATCATCTGTAATCTGTTCTAATGCTTTAGAATGGATTCAATCATTTTCACTAAAATATCCAGAAATTGACTTTGAACTGATTGAAGGAAATACGTATGAATTGATTCAAAAATTTCAATCTGATCTAATACATCTTGCAGTTCTTCGGACACCTTTCAGTAAAGAAAATTTAACATGCGAACCTATCTTTACAGATGAACTCGTTGCAATCGGAATGTCTCATTTTTTTAATAATAATGACTCTGAATGTACTTTGAACGAATTATCCCCACATCCATTAATTACATATCGAAGATGGGAGACTATATTAAAATCACAATTTGAAGCCAGACAGATCCCGGCGCATTTTAGTTGTATTAATGATGATGTTAGAACAACACTTTATTTTGTTGAATCCGGATCAGGAATTGGAATCGTTCCTCTTTCTGCTGTTTCCAGAATTACCGAAAAACATGTTGTGTGCAAAAAAATAAAGGACTGCACCATTACATCTGATGTAGTACTTGCCTATAATTCTGCTATCTATTTACCAGAGTGTTCAAGAAATTTCATTCAATATATTCAAAATCTATCTTAAATTACTTCAGATAACACTTTTTACTATCCAAACGGAATCAAGTGTTATCAGTTAATAAAATCGCTTATTTTCTCAATATTAATATATCAGCTGGCAATAGTATGCTCATTTTCTTTATTTGTTAACCAATTCTTCCGATATATATATTAGAAAAGCATTCTATGAATGCAAATAATCCGTGATTATACAAGGAGGTAACAATTATGGATATGAATTTATCATCAATAGCACCTGTTATCAGTGCTTCTATTATCGATAAAAGACAAGAAGAAAAAGAGCGAAAGTATAAATCCTATGCAAAAAAGAACAAGCCAGAATCTACTTCGACGACTGATCAGGCATACATATATGAAGCAGGACATGATTCTGAAGATGGATTCCATGGCACATACGAAAAGCCAAAGCCAAAGCATAACTGAGTAAAATGTTCTGATTTTTATCTATAGTTATTTATTCTCATTTATTCTTTTCATATTCAAAAAGAATACTTACAGCTGTCTGATATTCCGACAACTTTTTTGATCTCAGCACATTTTTGACCAAGCGCTCATCGTCCTTGAACCGAACCGACATATAAGTAAAAACATCCTTCATATGATATAGAACAGGGTTGTCCCCAGATAATCTCTCCCTGAATTTTTCCAAGAGAATATCATGGAATTCAAATAATCTGTTAATTTCGGTTTGGTATCCTGATATATCCGTGGATGAATATTCCGGTTTTATACTGATTGCTTTATTCGTAACAGCATTGATGACACTGTCACTATTACTATCTTTTCTGGTTAAGATCATTCTTTTTGCTGCTGCCGGAAACCCCGGGTCGCTTAAGAGACCTCTTCCTATCATTACTGAGTCTACTTTGGGGTATTTTTCAAAACATGATGCAATATCAGAGATTGTAGTTAAATCACCGTTATATACCAATGGATTAACGGAATTAGCATAAGCATAATCAAAATATTCCGGTCTGATGGGTTCCCTGTAGAAATCCTTTCTGATCCTCGGATGAACTGTAAGTTCATAAATCGGAAACCTATTATAAATGTCTAAAATCTCGTAGAATTCATCCGGATTATCCAGTCCAAGTCTGGTTTTAAGCGATAGATTCATACCTATTTTGTCACAACCATCAAAAACCGCTTCTAGGAATTCTTCCAGCTCATCCGTATATCTTAAAAGTCCGCTTCCCTTTCGCTTTGCAACCACTGTTCCGGAGGGGCAACCGAGATTTAAGTTGACCTCACTGAACCCTCTGGCCTTAATCTCTTCTGTTGCCCACATGAAATGATCCGGATTATTAGTTAATATCTGCGGTACCACCATGTTCACATCGTTTTTCTCAGGGTCTATATTATCAAGCTCTTTTGTCTGGAATTTTTTGACCGATGTAGGCGTAATAAAGGGAGTGAAATATCTATCCACTCCCCCGAATATTTTTTCAAAAGTATTTCTATAGACATAATCTGTTATGCCTTCCATGGGTGCCATATATATCTGCATCTTGTTTTGTTTCTCTTTCTGTTTATTATTCTTATTTTTTATTTATTTCAATTTCTATTTCTTATTTTTTTTACTTATTTTTTACTTATTTCTGCTTCGGCATATTTAGCCGTCACATCATTGTATCAATCATATGAAAAGAGCTGACACCAATAGTATTTGTATGCCGACCCCTCTACATATCTGGCGGCAACGCCTATTTTAGTGTATGAACTATTCATGATATTGGCCTTGTGTCCCGGTGAGTACATCCATCCGATATGATTAGCATCTTCATTCATATACATAACCTGATTAGCATTTTGATGTCCAGCTGCAATGTTCTCTCCGGCACCACGATATGTTACGCCATAGTCTGAAAATACAGCAAAACAAGTCCTTCCATCTGGTCTCGTGTGGCTAAAAAGCGACACTGTTTCACCGGCTCGTATCGCAGCCAGCTTGTCCAAAACAGGACTTTCCGTCACCGGCTGCAGTCCTGCTGCCGTTCTCTCATTATTGACATACTGTACCACCTCAGCCTCACATCCCATGGATGTACCTACAAGGGATACCGACTGAAGTGCTCCTGTATCCTGTGATGACTGTGTTGCTGCCGGTGACGTGGCTGAAGGTTCACTTCCGCTTTCTGATTTACTAGCCTTTTTTTTGCTATTTACACTTGCTTTGTCTGTTTCTGCTTTTTTCTCTGTAACATGAATGGTTCTGTCGCCGGTTCCTACAGCATCCATACTGTTTTTAACAGAATACTTAACTACATAATCACCGACTTTTGAAGTGTCTACGGTTGAACTATCCACTTTTATTTTAGATGAGATATCTCCATCCACTTCATCGAGTGCCTTGACACCTGTCAATAAATCGATCTTGGTCGCTTCTGTGCCTTGTTCTACACTTATATCCCTTAAACCTTCTAGTGCTGGTGCTCCGGTAGTAACAACTACAAATGATACACTTGATGAATTGCCGCTTTCATCTGTCACCTTTAATTCTACAGATCTCTCACCGGTATCCTGGAACTTGACTCCTACATCTGTAAATTTTACTCCGTTTATGGTTTTAACAGCATCATTTGATGTACTGTAATTACCATCTAAAAATTCAAAAGTGACATGACCGGACAATTCCCTAATTGATGACACAATCTTTGACACCATAAGAGCAGTTCCTTTTGCCTGATATGTCTTCTGCGTTGCCAACTTGATGGTGGGTGCCACAGTATCTACTATTTTGATGTTGATCTTTTTAGTCTGTTTGCCACAAGTTATATATAAAGGATATGTTCCAACCGAATATATATTCACCTTAGAGGTATCCACTACAGCAATTCCTGTTACATCATAATCGGCATCAATATATGTAGATGGATCTACCGATATAGGTTTTCCAAGTTGTACTACCTTGTCGTGATTCTCTGAATATTCCTTATTCAGCGTAACCGTGTTATATTTCAAATAATGATTATGCTGATACAAATTATAGCTTCCAGCCAATACCGATGAAGCTCCCACAGCCAAAAAAATAAATAGAAGAATTCCTATTTTATGTAATGCTATCAATGATTTGATCCTGCTCATACAGTCACCTCCCTGCTATATATTGACTATAGCCAATGCCGTAAGTCAGTAGAATTATCTAGTAGTTCAATGATTGATAAATATCAAATTACTTTAGATCTCTAGAATCCAGCACAATTGTAAATGGGCCATCATTTATTAGTTTCAGCTTCATCGCAGCTCCAAATATTCCTGTTTCCACCTGCGAAATGCTTTTTTTACATTCTTTTATTATATATTCATAAAGTGCTTCTGCCAACTGAGGTTTGGCCGCACCTATAAAACTAGGTCTATTGCCATGACTGCAGTCCGCATAAAGTGTAAACTGCGAGACTATTAGTAAGCTCCCCTTTACATCCATTATAGACAGATTAGTCTTACCATTCTCATCTTCAAATATTCTAAGACCAATAAGCTTTTTAATCATCTTATCGGCAATTTCCTCGGTATCCTCTGGACCTATCCCCACTAGGACAGCCAGTCCATTCCCTATCTGTCCTGTTATCTCATTTTCAACTGTTACGGAGGCCTCTTCTGCCACCTGAATTACAAATCTCAATTTTTTCTCCT
>JAKPAB010000002.1 GCA_029779695.1 Bacillota bacterium
CTCTTTAATCATTAGTAATCAATTTAATGTCATGTCACTTTATAATTAGAATTAAAAAATAAATAATCTACTATTATAATAGAATTATTTATTGTCAAGTAATAAGGTTACTTATCCAAGTGACATATTGAAAAACAAATAGCCTAACTTGTGACGTGGAAAATATAAGAAGAAATAAATATAAAACAAAATAAATAATTAAAATTTAAATTAAATTAATATATTTTAGATTTTCAATTGGTCCTACTTTGAAAAGTCCGGACTGAGACTATTTTATTGAATTTGAAATAACACATATAACAATACTCCGTTAAATAATTAGTTAACTATCTCATTATCAATGGAATATATTAACAATACTTAGTGTGTAAAATTTGGCTAAGTGACTGATTTTCAGTAACTTTATGTTCTCTATGCATAAGTTAAACATGGAAATATCAGGAGCACTTAACCAATATATGAATATCTGCAGAGATGCCTTTGATGGATCTGCTGCAAAGTTAAACATAAGTTTTAAATCAGCCATCATCGAGACCCTATTTTTATTTATGGTCATACCAAGAAAGATAAATTTCACTCACTTGGAGCGCTACGGAACCCGTTGCGAACAGTGTTATCGGCAAACCTTCACAAAAGAGTTTGACTGGATACGCTATAACATGGAATTGATGAATACGCTTTTTGGCAGAAATGACAGGAAAGCAATAGCCATTGATCCCAGTTATATTTCCAAATCAGGGAAGCATACTCCATGGATAGGTTACTTCTGGTCGGGGTGTGCAGGTCAGGCAAAGCGCGGTCTTGAAATTCTTGGAGTTGGAGCAATTGACATAGACAAGCGTGACTGTGTGATGCTCAAAGCAGAACAAACCCCTGATACTATTACGTTGGATAACGTAGGTTGTACTTTGATAGACTGGTATCTTAAAGTGCTGGAACGAATCAAAGACAGACTACTTGAAGTATCCAACTATGTAGTGGCCGATGCTTATTTTTCAAAGGCTACTTTCGCCAAAGGGCTAGATTCTATGGGATTTCATCTTGTAAGCAGGCTTCGTGACGATGCAAACCTGATGTACATCCATGACGGACAACCAACAGGGAAAAGAGGTCGACCAAAAGTTCACGGAGATAAAATTGACTTCAAACATCTTGATTACACTAAAATTCAAGAGATTGAAACTAATAATGAAGATGGTAAACTATATACTCTTATTGCGTATTCACAAGCCATGAAAAGAAAAATCAGACTT
>JAKPAB010000006.1 GCA_029779695.1 Bacillota bacterium
TGCCAAGAGCAGTTGCTGAAATACCATACTCCTGACAGAGTGAGGTTTGAGTCTTACCATTGTTGTAAAGCGAGACGAGAGATTTTTTGAAATCTTCGTCATAACGAGTTTTTTTAGTTGCCATGTGGGCACCTCCTTTTGTGTCTAGTTAATTGTAATCTATAACATCAAAACGTGTCCACTTATTTAATATAGATCCAACATTAAAAGTGGAAGTAGAAGGTATACCATTAGAACTTATGGTACGTGAATTTGAAATATTAAAAATCATGATGCAATATCCACAAAAAGTATTTTCTAAGGAAGCACTTTATGAGTCTGTTTGGAAAGATGGTTATTATGGAGAAGATAACACAATCAGCGTACATGTAAGCAATATCCGTAAAAAAATTGAGAAGATTACATTAGAAGAATATATCAGTACAGTATGGTGAATAGGTTATAGACTAAAACTTGGATATTGTCAATAATGGTTGGCATATTTATCTCAAAGATATTTGTACCTATGCTACCTTATCCAAAGTATCGTAGTATTGCTTACGCTTAACAACAGGAGGAAGACCTCCATTAGCAGAACAGATTCTTCTGTTATTCCAATAGCTAATGAAGTATCTCCAGATAAGCACCTTAACTTCTTCGACTGTCATTTCCTCAGTTTTATATCTGCCATATAGAAGTTCCGATTTCATTCTGGCCCACATGCTTTCGCAGCGTGCATTATCGTGGCATCTGCCACCATCACTATTCATGCTTTGAATAATTTTGTGTTTATTAAGCTCCTTGCGATAAAGTTCACTGGTGTACTGTGTACCTCTATCACTGTGAATAATACAGCCCTTAATCTCCGGATATGCTAATACTGCATTCTGTACTGTCTGGGCACATAATGGAGCTTTCATGTTGGTGTCCATGGCTAAACCGAGGACTGATAGATCGTAGCAATCAAAGATTGCAGAAGTATAAAGCTTACCATCCTTACATTTAGTCTCGGTTATGTCTGTAACTGCTTTGACTAAAGGCTTGTCCGATCTGAAATCTCTCTTAAGCAAATCATCAGATTTACGGGCTTTACGGTCAGCTTTGGTGATTCCATTAGGCTTATGCTTGGGCCTGTGACTAAGACCGATTTCTTCCATTACACGGTATATGGTACGTTCACTCGGAATTTTTATTCCTTCAGGATTTTTAAGCATAAGCGCCTGGAACATACGAATACGACCATAAGTATCATTGCATTCATCTTCGGAATTAATTTTCTTCATTTCTTCTGCTAATGCATCATACTTCCATGGTTTATCCTTATTCTTAAGGTACTTACGGAAGCCTTCACGGCTAACCTTAAGCATATGGCAATAGAAGGTGATTTCGCCCTTAATCCGGCCGTCATCTGTCTTTATAGCAATGAATTTCATTCGGATGTTCTTTGCGACTTCAAACGGCTCGCTGCGAAAAAAGCGCTTGCTTCTTCAAGAAAGGCATTCTCTTTTTTGATACGATTAATTTCTTTTTCCTGTTCCTTAACCTTCTTACGGAGCGTTATAAGTTCTTCGTTTAATGTAAGTGCATTATCAGGTGTATGTGCACCCGTACCTACATCTAAGCAACCTTCTTTTACAGCTTTAAGCCAGCCAAATAATGTATTAGGTGAGATACCTAATTCATTAGCCGCCTTTTTACAAGAACCCATTTCCTGGGCGAGTTTAACGGCCTGAGCTTTATACTCGGGATCGTAGTGACGTTGATTACGTGCCATTTGTCAGCACCTCCTTATTCTCTTTATTATATACATAATCTTTGAATTAAGGGTGCCAACTTTATTTATACAACATCAGATCCTAATTTACTATTGGTTGATTCAGGAGATTCAACTCAGGCAAACTACATTCAAAAATTTAAAGATGATGTTCCTGAACCTGTAATGGATGCATTTAATTATCTTAATTACAATGTATGGACTCTTGGAAATCATGAGTTTAACTTTGGATTTAAATATGTAACCAAAGAAATATCTGAATTTAATGGACAGACTCTTGCAGGTAATATTTATAAAGCAGATGGATCTCGCTTTTGTGATGCTTATCATATCTATGATGTAAATGGAGTAAGGGTAGCAATATTTGGCATTGATGCTCCGCATATTCCTATTTGGGAAAAATCTGATCCCACACATTATGACAATATGACGTTTACACAGCCTATTGATGAAACGGGCAAGATTCTTGATGAACTTAGCGGCAAAGCTGATGTTATCATTGGATCTATTCATGTAGGACTTGATGGGGAATATGGTTCTGCAGGTGTAAAAGAAATTGCGGACAAGTATGGTAGTAGGATAAATGGACTTGTGATTGGACATGCACATGCCAAGGTTGACACGGTTATAAATGGTGTGCCTATTCTTGAACCGGAGTCAAATTGTAAGGAAGTATCAAAACTTAAATTTACAGTTACTGGCACAGCAGGCAATTATAAAGTGGAAAGTGATAAAACCACTCATGAACTGATTGATTGCTCAAAAGTAACACCTGATCCTGATTTCTTGGCAAAGTTTAAATCTCTTGATGATAAGAGCAAGGCATTGGCTGAGACGGTAGTAGGTAAGGTAGGAAAGACATTTATCGATAATGTTGAGGTTCTTCCTGGGATTCCTTATGCCATTCTTAATGACAATCCTGTTCTTGACTTAGTTAATAAAGTTCAGATGCAGAATGTCGTCACAGCAGATGGAAAGCATGCAGATGTTTCGCTTGCAGCTCTTTTTAATTCATCATCTAATCTTGTACAAGGTGATTTTCGAGACAGAGATAGCGTAAACGTTTATCAGTATGACAATACACTGTTTGGTATCAAAGTTACTGGGAAACAGCTTAAAGCAATTATGGAGAATCAGTGCGGTAAGTTCTTTAACCAGTACAAGCCGGGAGATGTAACGATCAGCTTTAACCCCAATATTCGTATGTATAACTATGACGAATTTGCAGGAGTTAATTATGACATTGATATTTCAAAGCCCGTAGGATCTAGGATTAGAAATGTAACATACAAGGGAGCTCCACTTGCAGACGACACAACTATGATTCTTGCTATTAACAATTATCGTTATGGCGGACTCGTTACAGCCGGTCTTTTGAATGAAAAAGACGTTGTATATGAGGGCGGAGCAATCCGTGATATGGTTACAAATTATGTTAAAGGCTTAAATGGCGCAGCACTTATGCCTGAATGCGACAATAATTGGAAGATTATCGGAGCAGATCTTAACGATCCTCAGAAAGATATTATCTATGATATGGTTCGTGCAGGTAAGATCATGGTTCCTGCATCTACAGATGGACGCACACCTAATGTGGCTTCTATTAATGCTATTCAGCTTAGGGCAGAGGGCAAACTCCCTGCACTTACATCTGATGCAGACATTCAGCAGGAAGCGCAGATTGCTGTTAATTATATGGCAAATGCAGACATTAAAGCTCTAGTAGCATCAAAGACAGTACCTTCAACTAAATCAGATATGATGAAGAAAGGCATAGCACTTGATAAGATTGCTGAGGAAGAAAACGGAACAATCGATCCAAAGACAATAACAGCACCTAAGGGAAGTAAAGTCAAGATCCAGAGTATCGGAGCAGTTAAGGATCCTGCAGCTCTTACAGCGTTAAAGAATTCACTTATTTCTTTGATAACTAAGGCAACAGGAGACAAGGAAACTGTTCAGAAGATATCTTTGTTTGACCTCATTGCTACTGGAACCGGCAAGGTTAGCGTCAATGTTGGAAAAGATTATGCAGGTCTATATGCTGTTGTAGGACATTTCCATAACAATGCATGGACTACACAGCAGTGTAAGGTTGATGCAGATGGTAATATTGAGCCTGCATTTGCTTCATTTTCGCCTGTATTCGTAGCTGTTACTACATCACAGACAGAACTTAAGTCTGTAGCAAACACAGAAGAAGCATTGTCACCAAAGACAGATGTAGCAGGAAACGAGATACCTGCATTACCTCTTATGGCAGCTTTTCTCGTAATGGCTGGTGCAGCTTATGTGGTTTCTTCAAAGAAAAAGAAAGCATAAAATTACAATTATTTAGTATATATATCATTTAGCATAAAAATAGACCGCATCGATTTAATTGATGCGGTCTATTTGATGTTATATACTAAATAAAAAATTTACATTATTCAGCTGCGTGCTCAAAAGCAGCAAGCTCCGGATTCTGAATCTTTTCCTTGGTGTAGTTCTCGTAAGAAGGTTTCTTATGAGTTTCGCTTGCCCATACTTCATCAGCAACAGGAGCCCATTCCTTAGCATAATCTATATTTTTATCGCAGAGTTCAGAAGCTTCCTCTGGTGATTCGATATTAGTTTGATGAGCTTTGGTCTTTGCAACCATTTCCTTTAGAAGCTCTGGATTCTCAAGCATAGGGCATGGCTTAAGGTGGTTTCTGTTGAACGGCTGTCCTTCATGGTATGCCATGAAAAGAGGGCTCTGAAGCATCTCAAGAATGGAATTATCATGAATATTAGTATTTGAATAATGTATAAATACACAAGGCTCAGCATCACCATTAGCATTTATATGGAAGTAATTACGTCCTCCAGCGATACATCCTCCAACAAACTCACCATCATTCTGGAAATCCATAGGGAAGAATGGAATATCACACTTATCAGAACGGATATATCTGATCTTTTCTATCATAGCTTTACGTTGTTCAACGGTAGGCATTAAATCCATAACAGCATTTTTGCCGACAGGCATATAATGGAAATAGAATCCAAAATGTGCACCCTTATCAGCTAGCATTCTTAAGAACTTTTCATCTGTTACTGCATCAATGTTCTGTCTGGTATAGCAGATAGAAGTACCAAAGGGAATTCCATTTTCATGCAGAAGATCCATTGCCTTCATTACAGCTTCATAATGTCCATCGCCACGACGTGAATCATTGGTATCAGGTGTTCCCTCAATTGAAAGCATAAAAGTTAGGTTGCCAAGTCTCTTGATTTCATCACACAGAGCCTGATCAATAAGAGTTGAATTTGAATAAGCAGCAAAATAACAATCCGGATGCTTTTCCATAAGCTTTAAGATATCAGCTTTTCTAACCATGGGCTCGCCACCAGTCAACATATATAGATATGAACCCAGTGCTTTGCCCTCAGTAACGATTTTATCCATATCTTCAAATGAAAGATTGCTCTTATGACCATACGTACCTGACCAGCAACCTACACAATGCATATTGCAGGCCTGAGTAGGATCAAAAAGAATGAGCCAGGGAATATTACAATTGTATTTTTCTCTGTTTGTACGGATTGTTTTTGTTCCGTTCAAAAATGCCTCAAATCCGAGATCTAAGAGGATCATCTTGGCTACATGAGGATCAGTGCTTTCCAAGATTCCTGTAATCATATTTAACCATCTGTTATCGCCCTTTTCGATTGCATTTCTAGCTGAATCGAATCGGTCTTTGTTCTCATCGTTTCCAATAAACTTCTGAGCTAGATCTACCATTTTAAGATAAGTCTTTGCCTTATCATCAGTGTTGTTGAGATGCTTAAGAAGTCCGTCAAGCATTACACTGATAGTCTGTCTCTCAGCAGCATGTGCTAAATTTGCCATTATTTCCTCCCATAACTTATGTATTACTACAAAAATTCTATTCTTTATTTTGTTATCGTGATATATTATACTTTAAGCGTTACTTAAAAAACAGCGACAGAAACGGTCAAATGTATGCGAATAGGACATGGATATGATGTACATAAGCTTGTCAATGGAAGAGAGCTTATTATAGGAGGGGTTACTATCCCTTATGAATATGGATTGCTGGGACATTCTGATGCGGATGTGCTTTTGCATGCAATAATGGATGCAATGCTTGGTGCTTCGGCAGAAGGTGATATTGGTCTTCATTTCCCTGATGATGATGATAGATTTGAAGGTATATCTTCTTTGAAGTTGATGGAAGAAGCCAATGACATAATTCTTCATGATGGATATGTTGTTTCAAATATAGACGCAACGATTGTGGCACAAGAACCAAAGATGCGCCCATTTATATATGAAATGAGAAAAAATATTTCAGAAATTCTATCAATAAATATCTCACAAGTGAATATCAAGGGAACGACAGAAGAACATTTAGGATTTACCGGAAGTGGAGAGGGTATTGCAGCGCATGCTGTTTGTCTTCTTGACTCAATTTATGAAGCTAGTTCGTCTGTTTTCGACTCAGAGGGTTCATGCTCTTCCGGAGCAGGATGTGCCGGCGGTGGATGCAGCGCCTGTCCCAAGCGGACAATAGATAAAAATATATAAAATAGATAAATAAGAAAAGTAATTACATTAAATGGCTTTTTAATCTAGAATTTGTTATATTTTGAAGCGGGAGATGGATTATATTAAATAGTTGATTTCATATATAAGCGTTAATAATAAAAGTTTATGACATATATATGTTTTACTTTGACAGGAGGAATATTTTGATTCAGATCTATAATACACTTACAAAAAAGAAAGAAGAATTTAAGCCCCTTGAAGATAATAAGGTGCGTATGTACGTATGTGGACCTACCGTATATAATTTTATTCATATTGGTAATGCAAGACCGATGATAGTCTTTGATACAGTTAGACGTTACTTTATGTATAGGGGATATGATGTTAATTATGTATCTAATTTTACAGATGTAGATGATAAAATAATTAAAGAATCAATTGCTGAGGGAAAGACGGCTCAAGAGATATCTGAAAGATATATCAAAGAGTGCATGCAGGATATGAATGGTATGAACATTCTTCCTGCTTCCAAAAATCCAAAGGCTACAGAAGAGATTGATGGAATGATCGAAATGATCCAGACACTTATTGATAAGGGATATGCTTATCCGGCTGCAGACGGAACAGTTTATTACAGAACTAATAAGTTTGAAGGATATGGCAAGCTCTCTCATAAGAATATTGATGATTTGAGATCTGGGGAACGCCAATTAAAAGTAACAGGAGAAGAACAAAAAGAAAATCCACTTGATTTTGTACTTTGGAAGCCAAAAAAAGAAGGCGAACCCGCTTGGAAATCTCCATGGTGTGAGGGACGTCCAGGATGGCATATTGAATGTTCTGTAATGAGCAAAAGATATCTTGGAGATACTATTGATATCCATGCAGGCGGCGAGGACCTTGTATTTCCTCATCATGAAAACGAAATTGCTCAGTCAGAGGCTGCTAATGGAAAAGAGTTTTCGAGATATTGGATGCATAATGCTTTCCTTAATATTAATAATAAGAAGATGAGTAAGTCACTTAATAATTTCTTTACAGTCAGAGAAATCTCTGAAAAATATGATCTTGCTGTTCTTAGATTCTTTATGTTGTCGGCACATTATAGGAATCCTCTTAATTTTAGTGCAGATCTTATGGAGTCTGCAAAAAATGGTCTTGAAAGAATAAGAAATGCTGAAGAGAGACTAAAGAAAATAATTGAAAAAGAGAATGATATCACACCTTTAGAAGAGGAAAAGACAAAAGTTAATGATATAATTAACAAAATAAAAACTCAGTTTGAAGATGCGATGGATGATGATTTTAATACAGCTGATGCACTTTCTTCATTATTTGATCTTGTGAGCTGGACCAATACAGAAGTAACGGAAGATATGCCGATTTCACTTGTCAAAGAGATCAATGATTTCTTCCTGACAATTTCTGATGTGCTTGGTCTCAAGGTCGAGAGAAAACACGAACTTTTGGATTCGGATATTGAAAATCTAATAAATGATAGACAGGAAGCCAGAAAATCCAAAGACTTTGCCAAGGCGGATAAAATCAGAAACAAGCTTCTTGATATGGGAATTGTGCTAGAGGATTCCAGAGATGGCGTTCACTGGAAAAGAGCATAAATGTAGGGGCTGATGTAAATACATACACAAATTTAATATATGTTAACCGTATATTTATATCAGCATGATTAATAAAACATAGATAGAGGTTCATTAATTGCAGGAAAAAGATCTGTACTCAGAAATTACATCTCAATTTAATATTGAGAAAAAGGATATAAGAACATATTCTTCCCTTGCTCTTGCATTTCTAGGAGATGGCGTATTTGAAATTGTTGTTAGAACGCTCGTCATGGCGAAGGGAAATCGAGCTCCGCAGAAATTACATCTGGATTCTGCTAATATTGTTAAGGCAAAGTCTCAGGCAATAATAGCTGATGGACTTATGGATAGGCTAACAGACGAGGAAAAGGATATATATAGACAGGGGAAAAATGCTAATTCCCATACCAGAGCAAAGAATGCGTCGCTATCTGATTATAGAAAAGCAACCGGATTTGAGACTTTGCTTGGCTATCTTTATATAGATGGTAAGACTGAGAGAATCATTGATATAGTTAAATGTGGAATTAATATACTTGAAATTGAAAATAACAAGTAACATGTAATAGGAAGGAAGCTCCGATCGAATCGGACAAACTAAATATGAGAGATAGTGATTCAGTAATTGAAGGAAAAAATGCTGTTCTGGAGGCTTTTCGTGCAGGAAAGACAATAGATAGACTTTTTATACTTGATGGTATTAAGGATAGTACGATTTCTTCTATTCTTAGAGAAGCTAAAAAAAATAATACAGTTTTGGATTTTGTACAGAAATCCAGACTGGATGAGATGTGCCCAGGAGACAGACACCAGGGTGTAGTTGCTTATATAGCTGCATATGAATATGCAACAGTTGATGAAATATTACAAAGTGCAGCTGAAAAGAATGAAGATCCTTTTATTATTCTTCTTGATGATGTAGAAGATCCTCATAATTTGGGAGCAATAATAAGATCAGCAAATTGTGCTGGGGCTCATGGGATCATTATTCCAAAACGACACAGTTCAGGTCTGACTTCAACTGTTTCCAAGGCTTCAGCAGGTGCAATAAACTACACACCTGTTGCAAAAGTTACAAATTTGGTAAAAACAATGGAAGAACTTAAGAAAAAAGGAATATGGTTTGCGTGTGCAGATATGGATGGAACACCTATGTATGACCTTAACCTTACCGGATCAATAGGAATTGTGATTGGAAATGAAGGAAAAGGAGTAGGACAGTTAGTGCGAAAAACTTGCGATATGGTGGCATCTATTCCTATTAATGGTGAGATTGAATCCCTAAATGCTTCGGTTGCTTCTGGAATATTGTCATATGAAGTGGTTAGACAGAGAATAAATAAATCCAAAGTTAAATAGCAATATATACGTGAAAGTGATATTTTATTTTGAAGTTAAAACGCGAAATAATTAATTTATCAGATATTTCAATGGCCTCAGATGAGAGGCTTGTTTCCATGTCAAACAATGGAATTAAAGATGCTACTGATGCATTGCTCAGTAGATATAAGAAGCTTGTGCAGAGATGTGCAGGCTCTTTTTTTCTAATAGGTGGGGAAAAGGAGGATCTTGAGCAAGAAGGCATGATCGGTGTCCTTGGTGCTATAAGAACATACGAAAAAAATAAAAATGATAGATTTTATCCTTTTGCAAAATTATGTATAAATCGTCAAATGCTTCATGCTGTAGAAGCAGCATCGAGAAAGAAGAATCAGCCGCTCAATACTTATATATCGATTGATAATAATGACAACCCGTTTTCAGAAGAATATTTAGTAGATGAGCTTCTTGATCCTGAACGGCTTCTAATGGATATCGAGAATGAAAAGCTTTTGAGAAACATGATTCTGAAACTATTAAGCCCTTATGAAAGAGAAGTACTTACACTTAACCTTCAAGGCTATGATTACATCAAAATAGCGGAAATATTAAATAAGGATTCAAAATCTGTTGATAATGCTTTACAAAGGATAAGATCTAAAGTAAAGGCCCTTAGAAAGAAGTAAATAACTATATTGGATACGCATTAAATCAAGTAAATTTAATAACTTTTTATAATGTAAAATGTATATTTAATATAAATTTTATATTTTTGTATTTGATTTACTGAAAGGAGCTAGATATGCTTTACGACACTCATATTCATTCAAATTTTTCAGGAGATAGCGAGACACCACCAGAAAAGCAAATAGAAAGAGCAAGAGAAATTGGACTCTCAGGTGTTATATTTACGGATCATATGGATATCGATACTCCTATAACTGATGTAGACTTTAATCTGGATGTGGATAAATACATACCTTATATGAAGAAAATGGCAGATAATTATAATTCTGATTCTTTTACAGTAGGAACTGGAATTGAATTAGGACTTATGCCGCATCTATCAAAAACAAATTCAGAGCTGATAAACAAATATCCATTTGATTATGTGATTGGATCTATTCATATTTGTCATGGTAAGGATCCGTATAATAAAAAATATTTTCAGGGAAGACCAATAAGAGAGTCATATCTGGAATATTTTGGATGCGTGTTGGATAACCTTCACTCTTTTGATGGATTTGACAGCTTAGGACATTTAGATTATGTGGTAAGGTACGGAGTGAGAGATTATGGCGAAAATGGTCAGTATTCATATTATGACTATGCTGAAATTATAGATGAGATTTTGAATTTGATAATAAAAAAAGATATAGCACTGGAGATTAATACTGGTTCATATAGATGTGGAATGTTAGAACCAAACCCAAATAAAGTAATCATAAAGAGATATAAAGAACTGGGCGGCAGACTATTGACTATCGGAGCGGATGCCCATGTGCCACAGCATGTTGGTCTTCGTTTTGAGGATATTCCAGGTATCTTAAAAGAATGTGGATTTGATTCATATTATATTTTTAAGAACAGAAAACCGATTGAAATAAAATTTTGAAATTATTATTATATTTATTTTTGTGAAATTTTTGCTAATCTACTTGAATTTCAAGTCGGAATTATGTAGAATTTTTAACGGACTGAGAAACAACTCAGAAATTTGTTTAATAATATTTTTAGGAGGAATTAATTATGGCAGTTAGAGTCGCAATTAATGGATTTGGACGTATCGGTCGTCTGGCATTCCGTCAGATGTTCCAGGCAGAAGGATTTGAAATCGTTGCTATCAACGATCTTACAAGCCCTGAAATGCTGGCTTATCTTTTAAAGTATGATTCTTCACAGGGAAGATACGCAAAGGGAGATAAGGTTTCAAATACTGATCATTCTATCATCGTTGATGGAAATGAGATCGAAATCTACAAAGAAGCTGACGCTCATAACCTTCCTTGGAAAAAACTTGATATCGATGTAGTACTTGAGTGCACCGGATTCTATACATCTAAGGACAAGGCTCAGGCTCATATTGATGCTGGGGCTAAGAAGGTTGTTATTTCTGCACCTGCAGGAAATGATCTTCCTACAATCGTATATAACACAAACCATGAGATCCTTACAGCAAATGACAACATCATTTCAGCTGCATCTTGTACAACAAACTGCCTTGCTCCTATGGCTAAGGCTCTTAATGATCTCGCACCTATCCAGTCTGGTATCATGGTAACAATCCATGCTTATACAGGCGATCAGATGATCCTTGATGGACCTCAGAGAAAGGGTGATTTCCGTCGTAGCCGTGCTGGCGCTGAGAACATCGTTCCCAACTCAACAGGTGCTGCTAAGGCAATCGGCCTTGTTGTTCCTGAGCTTAAGGGTAAGCTTATCGGAGCAGCTCAGCGTGTTCCTGTTCCTACAGGTTCTACAACAATTCTTACAGCAGTTGTTAAGGGTCATGTAACTGTTGATGAGATCAATGCTAAGATGAAGGCTTCTGCCAATGAGTCTTTTGGATACAATGAAGATCTTATCGTTTCCAAAGATATCGTTGGAATGACATACGGTTCACTGTTTGATTCTACTCAGACAATGGTAGTTCCTATGGAAGATGGTAATACTGAGGTTCAGGTTATTTCTTGGTATGACAATGAGAACTCATTCACATCAAATATGTGCAGAACCATCAAGTATTTTGCTAAATTTCTTAACAAATAATTGATAAAATGAGATTTTTAGAGACCGGTCGGTTATTGACCGGTCTCTTTTACATTTTATCTGCTTTTAAGGTTGAGAAAAAATAGCATAACTGATATAATTTTACGGCAATATGAGTTATTTGATTAATAAAATAAAGGAGAAATACTATGTCACTTCTTAACAAAAAGTCCGTTGATGACATCAACGTAAGAGGCAAAAGAGTTTTATGCCGTTGCGATTTTAATGTACCCCTTATAGACGGCAGAATTACCGACGAGAACAGACTTGTTGCTGCCATCCCCACAATAAAAAAACTTATTAATGATGGTGGAAGAGTAATTCTTTGCTCACATATGGGCAAGCCTAAGGGTCAGGTAGTTCCTTCACTTTCACTTGCACCTGTTGCTAAGCGTTTGTCAGAACTTCTTGACATTGAAGTTAAGTTTGTTCCTGAGGATACTGTAGTAGGTGATAAGGTTAGAGCTGCAGTTTCTGAAATGAAAGATGGAGATGTAATTCTTCTTGAAAATACAAGATTCAGACCAGAGGAGACCAAGAACGAAGAGGCTTTCTCAAAGGATCTTGCATCTATCTGTGATATATTTGTTAATGATGCATTCGGAACAGCACACAGAGCTCATTGCTCAAATGTTGGAGTTGCTTCACTTGTAGATACCGCTGTTGTTGGATATCTTATGCAGAAGGAGATAGACTTCCTTGGTAATGCAGTCAACAGCCCTGTTCGTCCTTTTGTATCGATTCTTGGTGGTGCTAAGGTCGCTGATAAGCTTAATGTTATTAATACTCTTCTTGATAAGTGTGATACTCTTATCATCGGAGGAGGAATGGCATATACATTTATCAAGGGCCAGGGTTATGAAATCGGCAAGTCTCTTGTAGATGATACTAAAATTGATTATTGCATGGAGATGATGGAAAAGGCAGAAAAGCTTGGTAAGAAGATTCTTCTTCCTATCGATGCAGTAGTTGCTGATGATTTCCCAAATCCTATTGACAAGCCTATTGAAACGCAGATCTGTGATATAACAGCAATCCCAGCTGATAAGGAAGCACTTGACATAGGACCTAAGACGAGAGAACTCTATGCAGATGCTGTTAGAAATGCAAAGACTGTTGTTTGGAACGGACCAATGGGAGTTTCAGAGAATCCTTCACTTGCTGAAGGAACAATAGCAGTTGCAAAAGCTATGGCTGATTCAGATGCTACAACAATAATTGGTGGTGGCGATTCTGCAGCAGCAGTTAATAACCTTGGATTTGGTGACAAGATGTCACACATCTCCACAGGTGGTGGCGCTTCTCTTGAATTTCTTGAGGGAAAAGATCTTCCTGGAGTTGTTGCAGCTAACGATAAATAAGCTAAAAATAATAAATTCAGAGACCGGAATATGGTCTCTGAATTTAATATTAAAATACATTTAATTTAATAGAAGCATAGAAGAAAGAAGGCATGTTATGTCAAGACGTAAGATTATTGCTGGAAACTGGAAGATGAACAAGACTCCCAGTGAGGCAGTAGCTCTTGTTAATGAGCTTAAACCTCTTGTTAAGAACGATGATGTGGATGTAGTTTTCTGTGTACCTGCTATTGATATCGTTCCTGTTGTAGAAGCTTGTAAGGGTACAAATATCCATGTTGGTGCTGAAAATCTTTATTTTGAAGAGAATGGTGCATATACTGGAGAGATTTCACCTGATATGCTTACTGATGCTGGAGTTGAGTATGTTGTAATTGGTCATTCTGAGAGAAGAGAATATTTTGCTGAGACCGATGAAACAGTTAACAAGAAGGTTAAAAAAGCTCATGAACATGGACTTACACCTATTGTATGCTGTGGAGAGACGCTGATACAGAGAAAACAGGGAATCTATATTGACTGGATCCGCATGCAGATAAAAATTGCATTTCAGGATGTTACAGCCGATCAGGCAGCAAAATCCGTAATTGCCTATGAGCCTATATGGGCCATCGGAACCGGAGAAACAGCTACAAGCGATCAGGCTGAAGAAGTATGCAAGGCTATCAGAGATTGCATCGCTGAGATCTATGATACGGATACAGCTGGAAAGATCAGAATTCAGTATGGTGGTTCGGTAAAGGGATCCAATGCTGCTGAAATATTTGGCAAGCCTGATATTGATGGAGGCCTCGTAGGAGGTGCTTCTCTTAAAGCGGATTTTGGTGGAATTGTTAATTACTAATTTTATTATTTGTGGGTGTCATTTTATTGACACCCACAATAGTTTTTGAGAAACAGAATATATGAAGAAATTATATCCAGTATTATTGCTTGCACTTATAGTTGTATTTACAGGTTGTGGGCAAAATGGAAAAACAGAAAAAAATAATACAGAAAATCCAAAAGAAACTTCCGATAAAAATATAAAATACGAAGAACTGGATGCTTCAGCTCTGGAAGTTTATTCTTATGATGGTGATGGTAAGGCAGCATATGAACTTGCTACCCGTTATGATCATGGGACTAACGTTGATCAGAATTATTCTGAAGCATTAAAATGGTATACTAAGGCCTCCGAACTTGGCATTAAAAAGAGCAATATCGGCTTAGGCTATCTATACTTGTTTGGACTTGGCACTGATAAGGACGTAACAAAGGCTCAATCGTGCTTTCAATCAGCAATTGATGAAGGCGAGCCAGAAGGATATGTTGGAATGGGAAGAGTATATCTATATAACCCTGAACTACCTGATTCTTCGGTAAACTGTTACTATAATTTCAGAACTGCTGCAGACGCAGACATTCCTCTTGGAACATATTTCCTTGGACTTATGTATGAAAAGGGAATAGGTGTTCAAGCGAATGATAAACTTGCTATTGAAAAATACGAATCTTTGACAAAAGAAAAATCGTCTAGTACTTCTGAAAGTGATCTATACCCATATCAGAATGCTGAAATCAGACTTGGCTTAATGTATTCAAACGGAAAAGGCGTAACTCAGGACAGAGAAAAAGCACTTTCTCTATTTGAAAAGGCTGCTGAAAGTGGCTCAGCTGAGGGAAAATATTATGCCGGTATTTCATATTTGAACGGATATGGAGCAAGTAAAGATTACAAGAAGGCTATGGATTATTTTAATGGTGCCGAAAAATATGCTCCTGCGCTTAATCAGCTCGGGTATATGTATTTCAATGGATTAGGAACTGACAGTGATATTGATCAGGCTGAGTATTATCTCAAGCTTGCAGCACTTCAAGGCTATGCACCTTCTCAGATTAATCTTGGATATATATATGAAAATGGCTATGCGGAAAAAGTTAATCTTCAGCTTGCAAAGAGCTATTATGATATGGCGGCCCAAAGCGGGTATCAAGGAGCTGAGGAAGCCGCTACCGGAGTGGAACAGCTGATAAATGATCAGAATTAATCGTAGATTGATTTTCCCACAGGCTGTCCTGTGTTTAATTTTGGCTCTTACCTTTACTGGATGTGGTGTTAAACAGGCGCAAGGGACAAATGCAAAAAAGAAAATTTTAACCTCCGAACTTAACAACAGTTCTAATGATGTTAAGAACGGAGATACTTTGGATGATTATCAGAAGATGATGGATAAGATACTGGATTCTGGAACTTCTGTTTTTTTCGGATGCCATCCTATAGATGAAAATTTTCTTTCTTTTATTGCTTCATGGTATGGTATTAATGTTTTAAGAGACATTGTATCTAATAATAATTATTCTGATCCTGAAATATGGTTTACGAGAACAGGCAAGAGTATCCATGTTCTTTGGGATGAATACACTGGTTCTAGTAATTTGTACAAGGTTGATACAAATAGGACAAAGGAAATACAGCCAGCCTCAACAGATGAAACAGTATTAGATTTTACTGGCGATTTTGGTATGGCTGAGGGAATGGCAACAACGGTTTATCTAGATCAGATAGGTGATGATCTCAGAGGCTGTTTTTCAAAAGAACTTCTGAAGGAAACTGAAGGAGCAGATTTATTTGAAATAAATAATGAGTTTTGCTACTCTAATGGTGGGTCTCCACTTCAGGGTAAGGATTATACGTTTAGGGCGAATCCAGATAAGGCAAAGCTACTTTCCGAAATAGGTGTAGATTTTGTAAATCTCGCCAATAATCATGTCTATGATTATGGTCCACAGGCACTGCTTGATACTTTAGATACACTAGATGCGGATAAAATATCATATCTTGGTGCAGGCCGTAATTTAGATGAGGCTTCAAAACCTCTTTACTACATTGCAAATGGCAGAAAAATTGCTATTGTTTCTGCAACACAAATCGAAAGATCTCTTGATTATACAAAAGAAGCTACAGATGATTCACCTGGAGTTCTAAAAACCCTTGACCCGGAAAAATATATTAAAGTTATAAAAGAAGCATCCAAGAAGGCGGATGTCGTTATTGCCATCGTTCACTGGGGAACCGAGCAGAGTTCTACATATGGTAATGATCAGGTCAAGCTTGCAGAGGCTTTTTCAGAAGCAGGAGCTGATGCAATAATTGGATGCCATTCACATTGTTTGCAAGGTATTGAAAATATGAATGGGACTCCGGTATTTTTTAGTTTAGGTAATTACTGGTTTGCAACCAGTGGAAGCATGCCGAGTGATTACGCATCGGGCATTGCCCAGATCCGTATACAAAAAGACGGAAAGGTGAAGGCCAGATTCCTTCCCTGTGTTTTTAAAAATGGAATTACATCATTAATTACTGATGCAGGAGAAAAATCAGATAAAATTTCATACGTTCAGGGACTTTCCAAAAGCGTGAATATTTCCGAAGATGGAGAGATCAGCCCTAAGTAGTTGGATATATACGGGTCTAAAAAGATCCTTATATTATATAATCATTAAAAGTTTTTAGAAAGGAACGAATGATGCAAGACTACAAACCATTCAAAGAAGGAAAAGTAAGAGAGGTCTATGATATTGGGGATAATATCATAATGGTTGCGACAGATAGGATATCTGCCTTTGATGTTATTCTGAAAAATATGATAACAGACAAGGGAGCGGTTCTTAACCGTATGTCAAAATTCTGGTTTGATTATACCAGTGACGTTGTTAAGAATCATATGCTGTCCATTGATACCGCTGATATGCCTGAGTTTTTTCAAGACAAGAGATTCGATGGTCGGACCATGTTGTGTAAAAAGCTAAATATGATTCCGGTAGAGTGTATTGTTAGAGGTTATATTACTGGAAGTGGTTGGAAAAGTTATCAGGAAAATGGAACAGTCTGTGGAATAAAACTTCCGGACGGACTGACTGAATCTGCGAAGCTAACCGAACCGATTTATACTCCGTCTACAAAAGCTGAATACGGAGATCATGATGAAAACATTTCTTTTGAACAGTCAATTATTTATCTAGAAAAATATTTCCCTGGAAATGGCAGAAAATATGCCGAGAAAATCAAGGATTATACAATCCTTTTATACAAAAAATGCGCAGATTATGCACTTTCAAAAGGCATAATAATAGCAGATACCAAGTTTGAATTTGGACTAGATGATAACGGAGAAATCGTTATTGGGGATGAGATGCTTACTCCTGACAGTTCAAGATTCTGGCCGTTGGATGGTTATGAGGTTGGACATAGTGAACCATCATATGATAAACAGTTTGTAAGAGATTGGCTGAAGGCTAATCCAGATAGCGATTACATACTTCCTGATGATGTTATTAAGAAAACAATTGAAAAGTATAAGGAAGCTTATGAAAAGCTTACCAGCGATAAATTCTGAGAAACAATTTGATTGTGTCTGTTTTTGACACTGATATATAAATAGGAGTTTTTATGCTGGATAAACAATGTGATATTAATGACTTGGGAAAAAAAGAACCTGAAACCGGACTTCGCGAAGAATGCGGAGTAATGGGTATATATGATTTTGACGGAAATGATGTTGCATTTTCTCTTTATTATGGACTTTTTGCTCTTCAGCACAGAGGACAGGAAAGTGCGGGAATAGCTGTAAGTCAGACAGAAGGACCTAAGGGAATAGTTAATTCTCATAAGGATATGGGACTGGTTAATGAGGTTTTTACAGAAGAAGATGTTGAAAACCTTCATGGAAATATTGGAGTAGGACATGTCAGATACTCTACGGCAGGAGAAAGCACCCGTGAAAATGCTCAACCTCTCGTATTGAATTATGCTAAGGGAACACTTGCACTTGGACATAACGGCAACCTTATTAATGCAGATACGCTTAGACATGAATTGTCAATGACAGGTGCTATTTTTCAGACAACAATAGATTCTGAAACGATTGCATACCTTATTGCAAGAGAGAGACTTAATTCGAAGTCAGTTGAGGAAGCAGTTGTAAGGACAATGAAGCATATAAAGGGCGCCTATTCGGTTGTAATGATGAGCCCGAGAAAGCTTATTGGCTTCAGAGATCCTTTTGGTTTTCATCCACTTGTTATAGGAAAAAGAGATCATGCCTATTTCATTGCATCGGAGACCTGTGCCCTTGATACAATAGGTGCAAAATATGTAAGAGATGTCAGACCGGGAGAAGTGGTTACAATTTCTCCAGATGGTATTTTCTCTGATACGACGAATTGTATTGATGAAAGAAAAGAAGCCAGATGCATATTTGAGTATATCTACTTTGCAAGAAACGATTCTTATATTGATGGAATAAGCGTCTATGATTCAAGGATCAAGGCAGGCAAGTTTTTGGCACAGGATTCTCCGGTAGATGCTGATCTTGTAGTTGGGGTCCCAGAATCAGGTAATGCTGCTGCACTAGGATATTCTATGGAATCGGGAATTCCTTTTGCCCAGGCTTTTGTAAAAAATGGTTATGTCGGAAGAACATTTATTAGACCCAAGCAGAGTGCAAGAGAGTCTAGTGTTCAGGTTAAGCTGAATGTTCTAAGAGAGGTTGTTAAGGGCAAAAGGATCATTATGATTGATGATTCAATTGTAAGAGGTACTACATCGGATCGAATAGTAGGTATGCTTAAGGAGGCAGGAGCAACGGAAGTTCATGTCAGGATTTCTTCACCACCGTTTTTATGGCCTTGCTATTTTGGAATTGATATTCCTATTAGAGAACAACTGATTGCATATAATAGATCAATTGAAGAAATATCCAAATTGATAGGCTCGGACAGTCTAGGATACCTTAGAATCGAGAGACTTACAGAAATGGTAGAGGGACTTCCAATTTGCAGAGGTTGCTTTAATGGAGATTATCCAATGGAGCCTCCGAAAAATGATATCAGAGGAAACTACGACAAATAGAGATCTATTACACTTAATGTAAGTACCTGTTTTTTAGTTTGATAGAGGATAGAAAAATGATAGAAGATCAGTATATTAGCCCACTTTCAGAGAGATATGCGAGTAAGGAAATGCAACTTATTTTTTCTGAAAATAAGAAATTTACTACTTGGAGACGTCTCTGGATAGCACTGGCAGAGACAGAGATGGAGCTTGGACTGAGCTCTGATTCAGGAGAACCTGTAATTACTTCTGAGATGATTGAAGAAATGAAGGCTAATAAGGATAATATTAACTATGATGTAGCAAGAGCAAGAGAAAAAGAAGTAAGGCACGATGTCATGAGTCATGTCTATGCCTATGGTAAACAGTGCCCTAATGCCGAAAAAATAATACATCTTGGAGCGACATCATGCTATGTTGGCGATAATACGGATATTATCATAATGAAGGATGCGCTAATATTAATTAGAACAAAACTGGTAAATGTAATTTCAAAGCTTGCAAAATTCGCAGATGAGTATAAGGATCTTCCAACTCTGGCATTCACACATTTTCAGCCCGCTCAGCCTACAACATTAGGTAAAAGAGCTACACTTTGGATGAATGAATTTATGATGGATCTAGAAGATCTTGATTACGTCCTTTCAACACTTAAACTTTTGGGATCTAAAGGAACGACTGGAACCCAGGCATCTTTTTTGGAGTTATTTAAGGGTGATAACGATATAGTAGATAAGATCGATCCGATGATAGCAAAAAAAATGGGATTTAATTCATGCGTGCCTGTTTCAGGTCAGACATATTCAAGAAAGACCGATACGAGAGTTCTAAATATATTGGCTGGAATTGCAGCCTCTGCACATAAATTTTCTAACGATATCCGACTTATGCAACATCTGAAAGAAGTAGAAGAACCATTTGAAAAGAATCAGATTGGTTCATCAGCAATGGCGTATAAGAGAAATCCAATGCGTTCTGAGAGAATCGCATCGTTATCAAGATATGTCATGGTAGATGCTCTTAATCCTGCAATCACGTCAGCATCTCAGTGGTTTGAGAGAACTTTGGATGATTCAGCTAATAAAAGGCTTTCAGTTGCTGAGGGCTTTTTGACGACTGATGGAATTTTGAACCTTGTCCTTAATGTATCAGATGGTCTGGTAGTTTATCCAAAAGTAATCAGAAAACATCTTATGAGTGAACTTCCGTTTATGGCAACAGAAAATATAATGATGGATGCAGTAAAAAGAGGTGGAAACAGACAGGAATTACATGAGAAGATCCGCAAACTGTCCATGGAGGCAGGTGCCAATGTCAAAGAAAAGGGAGAAGAAAATAATCTTTTGAATCTTATCGCTACAGATTCTGCATTTAATATGACAATGGAAGAGCTGGAGAAGAGTATGGACCCTGCACTTTATGTTGGTCGTGCACCTAGACAGGTGGAAGTATATCTACGAGATATTGTTAATCCTGTTCTTTATGACAATAGAGATTTGCTTGGAGAAGAGGCAATTATCAACGTCTGATATCATTGTTGAAAATAAATAAAATATCACATGAAAATTATTGCACAATAAATGGAAAAATAGTATGATTTTAAGAGTATTTATTTGATGAAGTTTATTATGCAAAAAAATTCATAAATGTGGGAGGTACTGCATGTCGGACACAGGACTAAAAAATGAGTATTTAAAGAAAATTTATGAGGGACTTCAGGATTATTATTC
Source organism: Bacillota bacterium (assembly GCA_029779695.1). Classification (GTDB taxonomy): domain Bacteria; phylum Bacillota; class Clostridia; order Lachnospirales; family Lachnospiraceae; genus Lachnocurva. The sequence goes on from JAKPAB010000006.1 coordinate 20,944, forward strand.
TGAGCAGAGTGAGTTCCTTGAAGCCGTCATTGAGGTTCTTAAATCACTTGAGCCGGTTGTTGAACAAGATAAGAGAATAGAAGAAGAAAATATTATTGGCAGACTTGTAGAACCTGAGCGTGTAATTATGTTTAGAGTACCTTGGGTAGATGATAATAATACGGTTCAGGTCAATCATGGATTTAGAGTTCAGTTTAATTCTGCAATAGGACCATACAAAGGAGGCCTTCGTTTTCATCCTTCGGTTAACCTTTCTATTGTCAAATTTCTTGGATTTGAACAGATATTTAAAAACAGTCTTACAAGTCTTCCTATTGGTGGAGGAAAAGGTGGATCTGATTTTGATCCTAAGGGCAAGTCAGACAGAGAAGTTATGCGTTTCTGCCAGAGCTTTATGACAGAACTTAGCAAGCATATAGGAGCTGATACAGATGTTCCTGCCGGTGATATTGGTGTTGGCGGCAGAGAGATAGGTTATCTATATGGACAGTATAAGCGCCTTAGAAATGAGTTCACGGGTGTCCTGACAGGAAAAGGACTTTCCTATGGCGGATCTCTTGCCAGAACAGAGGCTACAGGATATGGTCTCTGCTACTTTACCGAAGAGATGTTAAAAGTTATGAAAAATGATTCATTCAAAGGTAAGACAGTTGTCATCTCAGGATCAGGTAATGTTGCTACATATGCTTGTGAAAAGGCAACTCAGCTTGGAGCTAAGGTTGTAGCACTTTCCGATTCAAAAGGTTATGTTTATGATGAAAAGGGAATCGATCTTGATGTTGTCAAGCAGATAAAACAGGTCGAAAGAGGAAGAATCAAAGAATATGCCGATAGAGTTCCTTCAGCAAAATATATAGAGGGAAGTACTAATATATGGGAAGTAAAGTGTGATATTGCACTTCCATGTGCTACGCAGAATGAAATCGATGAAGCATCAGCCAAAAAGCTTGTAGCAAATGGAACATATGTAGTTGCTGAGGGAGCCAATATGCCTTCAACACCTGAGGCAATTACGGTATTTCAGAATGCCGGTGTGCTTTTTGGACCTGCCAAGGCAGCTAATGCCGGTGGTGTTGCAACATCTGCTTTGGAGATGTCACAGAATTCCGAGAGACTTCACTGGACATTTAAAGAAGTTGATAAAATGCTTGAAAAAATAATGATAGATATCTTTCATAATTGTTATGATGCTGCTGAAAAATATGGTTCCAAGGGTAATCTTGCTGATGGTGCCAATATTGCAGGATTCGAAAAAGTCAAGGATGCCATGTTGGCTCAAGGAATATCATATTAATTGATTAATTGTATGTCTGTTATAAAATTAAGTTGAAATTAAGTGAATTTTATGGTATTTTATTCAGAGTGTAAAAAATAAAACTCGAAATACTTTTTGGAGGATGCAGGCGTTGAGTACTTTAAAAATAGTTATAACAATTTTATTTATAATAGTTAGCGTTCTTATTTCAATCATCATTTTGATGCAGCAGGGTAAGGATGCAGGCCTCGGTTCACTTAGTGGTCAGGTTACTGATACATATTGGACTAAGAACAAGGGACGTTCCAAGGAAGGCATGATGGTTAAGCTGACAAGCGCGCTTGTCGTTCTTTACTTTATATTTGCCACCGTGCTGAACATCGGAAGCTTTTAATCAAAGCATTAATAAGGGGCCATCGCTTAGGCGATGGTCTTTTTTCTTGAAAATAGTTTTTATATCAAAATAGTTTTTATATCAATGAGAGGATACAGTTTGAAAAGATTACAAAATAGAACATTTAAAACAACAGCAGACAAAAGAGAAGCTCTAAAGGATAAATTAACATCCAATAAACGCTCTATAAAAAGAGTTGATAAAAGGTTTCAGGACAATACCGATCCTAATAAAAAAGGTAAGGTAAAAAACTTTATTTTTGATAAAGCATATGTACCAATGAAATCGAAACAGATAGCCGATATTCTTAAAGTTTCGAAAAAAGATAGATCTGAACTTCAGGATATTCTTGACATTTTAGTTAGAAATGGTGAGATATCACATGATGAGGATGGAAAATATTCACCGGTTAATGTAGAAACCATAACAGGAACATTTTCAGCTCACCCTAAGGGCTTTGGATTTGTCACCGCGGAAGGATTTGATTCAGACTTCTTTATTTCTGAAGATCATGTTAATAGTGCAATGAATCATGATACTGTTGAGATCGTTCTTCTTCCAATTACAGAGGGAAAGCGTAGAGAAGCAAAGATAGTTAATATAATTGAAAGAGGAACTACAGAGGTGGTCGGAAGATATGAAAAGTCTTCAAGATATGGGTTTGTAATTCCTGATGACAAGAAAATATTAAGAGATATTTTTATACCAAAAAGCCAGGATTTTGGTGCTTCCAACGGACAGAAAGTCGTATGTACATATATTCATTATGGTACAGATGATAGAAAACCAGAGGGTAAAATAACAGAAATATTGGGAGGCAAAGACGATCCTGGAATCGATGTGATCTCAATAGTTAGAGCCCTTAATATTCCATCTGAGTTTAAAACTGAAACATTGAACGAGGCGGATAAGGTTAATGTACCGGTCAAATTTGATAACCATTCAGAACGAGTAGACCTTAGGGATGTTCCTATGGTAACAATTGATGGAGCAGAATCTAAGGACTTGGATGATGCAGTATCTATAGGTATTGATGGAGAGGACTATCTGTTAGGCGTACATATAGCTGATGTTTCAGAATATGTAAAAGAAGATGGATCCTTAGATAAAGAAGCCAAGGAACGTTGTACATCTGTGTATCTTTGCGACAGAGTAATACCTATGCTTCCGAAGAGTCTTTCAAATGGTATTTGCTCTCTTAATGAAGGCGAAGACAGACTTGCACTTAGCTGTTTAATGAGAATTGATAAAAAGGGTAAGGTAAAAGAACATCTAATATGTGAATCTCTGGTTAATATTGACAGAAGAATGACATATGATGCAGTAAGCTCTGTTATTAAAGGTGATGATCCAGATACACTCAGGGAATATAGACATTTTATAGTTATGTTTCAGACAATGGCGGAGCTTTCACATATTATTAGGCAAAGAAGAGAAAAGCATGGTTGTATTGACTTTGATTTTCCTGAGGCCAAGATTATTCTCGATGAAGCCGGAAGAACAAAAGATATTGTTCAAAGAGAACGGGATGAAGCATCGCTTATTATTGAGGACTTCATGATCACAGCCAATGTCACTGTTGCAAAAGAATATGCTGAGGCCGAGTTGCCATTTTTATATAGAAGTCATGGAGAGCCTGATCCTGATAAATTGGTTAATCTATCTACCTTTATGGCCAAGACAGGTGTTACATATAGATATAAAAAGGGTGAAACGGATCCAAAAGACATTCAAAAGATGTTAAAGAAGATCCAGGGACTTCCAGAAGAACCCGTTATCAATCAATTTGTTCTTAGAGCAATGCAACAGGCAAAATATACAGTTGATTGTGAAGGGCATTTTGGACTTGCAGAAAAGCATTATTGTCACTTCACTTCACCTATCAGGAGATATCCGGATCTGCAGATTCATAGAATAATCAAAGAGAACTTGAGAGGTAAGTTAAACAAAAAGAGGGTTTCTCATTATAAGTCACTTCTTCCTGATATTGCCAATATAACAAGCCAGTATGAAAGAAGAGCTGATGAGGCAGAGCGTGAGACAGACAAGATGAAGAAAGCTGAGTATATGATTTCCCATAAGGGAGAGACTTTTGATGGAGTGATATCGGGAGTGACAGCTTTTGGTTTATATGTTACACTTCCTAATACAGTAGAGGGATTAGTGCATATCTCGACACTTAGAGATGATTATTATACATATATGGAAGATTCAATGGAGCTTATCGGTGAACGTACAAGACATGTATATAAAATGGGTCAGACAGTGAAGATAGTTGTAGACAATGCCGATAAAGAAACAAGACTAATAGACTTTGTTTTGGCGGAGAGATAATATGCCTGATAAGGACAGAAAATTACTTGCAAATAATAAAAAAGCCCGACATGAGTATTTCCTTGAAGAATATTTTGAGGCTGGAATAGAACTGAAAGGAACAGAGGTAAAGTCACTCAGAACCGGAAAATGCAGTATAAAAGAAGCCTATATCCAAATAGATAAAGGTGAGATATATATCTATCAGATGCATATTTCGCCTTATGAAAAGGGTAATATTTTTAACAGAGATCCCCTTAGAACCAGAAAACTTCTTATACATAAGCAGGAAATAACCAAACTTATGGACAAGGTTAAGGAACAGGGGTATACAATTGTTCCTGTAGAGGTCTATATAAAAGGATCTCTTGTCAAGTTGGAAATTGCCCTTGCCAAAGGTAAGAAACTTTATGATAAACGTCGGGATATTGCTTCAAAGGATCAGAGACGAGAAGCAGAACGTGATTTCAAAGTTCGAAATCTAGGATGATCTCTTTTACATTTTTAAAATTTATTTTATTATGACATTTTCGTATTTATAATATTATGAATATTATGTGAACCTACTTTAAAAATGCTAAATAAAATGTTATTCTATAATAAAGCTTGGGCTAGTAAAGGTTTCGACAGGGATTCTGAAGCTGGTGAAGCGAGTCGTATGGGATGCGTTAAATTCCAAAATTAAATTTTAAACGCTGAAAATAATTTAGCAATCGCTGCCTAAGGGCAACGGATCCGCCCGTTTGGACCTGCACATTCGGATACGGGTCTCAAAAATCGCAGGAAACGACATTTTCAAAGCTTTGAGATAATGTACGTATTATGAAGCTACTGAAGTATGAAGAGTGTTCTTTCTCGTCATATGGATGGAATCTTAAATAAAGAACTACACTCGTAGAAGAACAGGGGATGGGTTTTTGGACACGGGTTCAATTCCCGTCTAGTCCACTATAATTAGGCACGGTGATCCGTGCCGATTTTTATATATTTATAAATATTAAAAAGGTGCAACTATGGAAGAAAACAGAGGAATTCATATTAATGGATTTTACTATCAGGATGTTGAGGCTGGAGAAATCGCCCAAAGAGAAGAAAAGGCAATTGATTATTTGAGAGAGCAATGTTTGACGGCTACGCCGGAAAAGGTTCTTGCGATATATGATAAATTGCTAGATTCCAGTCTGTTTAAAACAGAAAGCGGCATAGTCTTTTTGCATCAGCTTAGAGAAAGTCTTTTGGTCGATGGATCAATAGATGCATCTCTTATTAGAGATATTCCTATTTCAAGGGAGATCAGTGATGATGAGAAAGAAAAAACACTTAAGAAACATGAATTAGAAAAACAAAATAATGAACTTGCCTTGAAGAAAAAGGATGAGATCATTTCTAAATATAGAAATAGATTTAGAGTAGGGATGATTTTTTCGGCGCTGTTTGTGGTGGCAATTGTAGCTATGTTTTTAATATTGAAGTCAACAAAGATGCCTACGATCATGAATTATGAAGATAAAATAGTAAACAAGTATTCTAAATGGGATGAAGAGCTTAAAGCCCGTGAAAAAGCAGTGCGAGAAAAAGAAAATAAGCTTGGTATTGTTTACGATAATTCGAAAAACTGAATACAGAGGTAATTGATATGGACAGTATTAAAATTCTTATTGCAGACGATGAGAGCAGAATTAGAAAATTGGTTAAGGATTTTCTAATAAGGGAAGGATATATAGTTTTTGAGGCAGAAAACGGTAAAGAAGCTTTGGATATTTTCCTCGATACCCCTGACCTTAAGCTTATTATCCTTGATATTATGATGCCTTTTCTAGATGGATATCAGGTCCTTAGAGAGATTCGCAAGTCTTCTGATATTCCGGTAATTATGCTCACAGCGAAATCATCTGAGGAAGATGAATTAAAGGGATTTGAATTAGGTGTGGATGAGTACATTTCCAAGCCTTTTTCACCTAAGATCCTTGTGGCAAGGGTATCAGCAGTCATTAGGAGATCAGAAGAAATTTCTTCTGGAAGTGACAATGTCTTAAATGCTGGAGGCATAAGTGTTGATGTGTCCGCGCATGTGGCCAAGGTTGATGATAATGAAATTGTTCTTTCTGTAAAAGAATTTGAATTATTGACATACTTTATACAGAATCAAGGAATGGCTCTTTCTAGAGATATGATATTAAATAATGTGTGGAATTATGACTATTATGGAGATGCCAGAACTATTGATACACATGTAAAAAAACTCAGAAGTAAGCTTGGTGACTGTGGCAATTACATCAAGACTATCTGGGGAATGGGGTATAAATTTGAAGTCGTCTAAATCAAAAAGCGGAAGTCTTTTTCGCCAGATTTTTTTTACGATATCATCAGTAATTATTGTAATTATTATTTTGATGTTTCTTTTAAATGCTGTTTTTATTGAGAAGATATACTCAAGAGAGAAATCAGCTACACTTAAGGAAACATACTCAAATCTTCAGTCTGCATGTGTAGACAGAACGCTATATAAGAGATCATATATACCTGATTTTGACAGGATGTGCGTAACAGGCAATCTGACTATAGTTATAATGTCGCCAGATGGCTCTGTTGTTATGTCTTCAGCAGAGAGCAATACAAGTGTCAATCTGGTTCGCCAGTTTATGGATTCAGTTTTTAATAATTTTAATGATGACGAGAGAACTATATACGAATCCACATCATCGTATACACTTGAAAAACAGGAAGACAGCAATCTGCAGCAGGATTTTATTGTTCTTTGGGGTAATTTGCCTGATGGCAACACTGTAGTTATTCGTTCAGCACTTGAAAGTATCGTAGAAAGCGCTAAAATTTCAAATCAGTTCATGCTGGCAGCTGGAGCCATAGCTATTGCGATTAGTATTCTTCTAACGGCATTTCTTACTAGAAGGATTACACGACCGATTACAGAACTGTCTAATTTATCGTTAAAAATGAAAAATCTCGATTTTGATGCTAGATATTCACCGAGAAAAGAGGCTAATGAAATTGATATGTTAGGCTCTAATCTAAATGATATGTCGGAAAATCTCAAAAATTCAATTGCGGACATAAAAAAAGCTAATATTGAGCTTCAACATGATATTGAGATAAGAGATCAGTCAGATTCTATGAGAAAAGACTTTTTATCTAATGTTTCTCATGAACTTAAGACTCCTATATCTCTTATACAGGGATATGCAGAGGGATTGCTTGATGGCGTTGCAGAGAATCCTGAGGATATGAAATATTATCTTGATGTAATTGTTGATGAAAGTAAAAAAATGAATCATCTTGTTCAACAATTATTATCTCTTAATCAGCTTGAATTTGGTTATAATGATATTGAACTTGAAAGATTTGATATTGTTCCGGTGATTTCTGCGCTTATTCACAATTCCTCGATTCTGTTGGATAGAGGAGATATCAAGGTTATATTTGATGATAGCCAAAAGATATATGTATGGGGAGATGTATTTTTTACAGAGGAAATCATCAATAATTATCTATCAAATGCTATTCATTATGCAAAGGGAGAAAAGAAAATAGAAATTTCTCTTGAGAAAAACAATAATAAAGAAGTGATATTTAAAGTCTTTAACACAGGAGATCAAATTCCTGAGGAGAGCCTGGGACATCTTTTTGAAAAATTCTATAAAGTTGATAAGGCTCGTAGCCGTGAGTATAGTGGGAGTGGAATAGGATTATCCGTTGTTAAGGCCTTGGCAGATATTTCTCATAAAGATTGTGGGGTTCAGAACAAGGATAATGGAGTTATGTTTTATTTTATTTTTGACGAAGCTTGATTTTTATTCTAAATTTTTGCATTTTTTCTTGTATAATTAGTAAATAATACCGTGTTATAAGATGTTTTTTGTTGAATATCTTGTACAAAAATGATACGATAAATGTAAATATTTATACAATTATTGCAAAGGAGACGACAGGATGAAATCAAAGAAAAGAATTATAGCGATTCTTCTCGGCCTGTCTTGTTTCTTATTTACGGGATGCGGCGACAAGTTGTATTCACTTACAGACAAGGAAGAAAAAATGATAGTTTCTTATTCTACGGCTGTGGTTGCGAAATATAACAAGAAGCAGGGGCAGGGCAATATAAAACTCGTGGATGACTCTAAAAGTTCCACTAGTTCGTCTGGATCTTCAAGCGATTCAAAGAACTCTTCTGATGTTACAAGCTCAACTGATAAATCCAGTAAAAGCACTTCTAATTCAGGAAATTCAACTGATAAAACCAGTACATCAGACAATACGACGACTACAGATACATCAGCCCAGACTACGTCCTCTATTCAGGATGTACTTGGAATTGATGGCATGACTTTTGAAATGGAACCGACAGAAGTCGTAAATGCATACAAGGTCAATAATTATTCTGCAGTTACACCTTCATCAGGTAATTCACTGGTGGTGGTTAAGGTGAAGGGAACTAATACAACATCAAACGATATCAGTATCAATTTTCTTCAAAAGGGATATAAATATAAGTTTGTTTTAAATGGTACAGAAACATCAAATAACATGAGTCAGGATGGTTCTACAACGGCCTGGGTATTAAATGAGTTATCTACGTATAATGGTGTTGTTCCTGCGGGTAAATCGCAAGAATTTATTTTACTTTTCCAATTTAATTCTGAAAAGGCAGCTAACTTGACAGATCAGAGACTGGAAATTACAAAAGACGGTAAAGTCATAAATGTCAGTATTTAATTGACGAGAGGAGAATTTTAAATGGATACAAATATCTTGCTTGAGACAGGAACTAACGAGCTTGAAATATTGGAATTTACCATTGCGGATATACATTATGGTATTAACGTTGCAAAGGTTCTTGAAATTATGCCTTATGAAGAGGTTACACCTATTCCTAATGCTCATCCTTTTGTTGAAGGTATATTTATGCCGAGAGACACGATCATCTCTGTGATCAATTTGAGAAAATGTCTTGGGTGTGAGGATGCTGATCAGAAAAATGGACTTTTATTTATTACCAATTTTAACAATTTGAATACAGCTTTTCATGTTGATGCTGTACTTGGTATTCACAGAGTATCATGGGCAGAAATTATTTCTCCTGATTCCACAATCAATTCAGATGGTGCAGGAACAGCAACCGGAGTAATAAAATATGAGGATAGACTGATAGTTATTCTTGATTTTGAAAAGATTGTAGCTGGAATCAATACAGAGACATCCCTTAAGGTATCTGATATGGACAATTACATTTCAAAAGACAGAAGTGCTTCACCTATTATGTTGGTTGAAGATTCCAAGATGCTTATGAAGATGGTAGATGAAAGCTTGAGAAAAGCAGGCTATACTAATTTAAATACCAGTTATAATGGTAAGGAAGCTTGGGACAAGTTAGTTGAAATGAAAAACGCTGGAGGTGTCCTTGATAAGGTTCACTTGATAATTACAGATATCGAGATGCCTCAGATGGATGGACATAGGCTCTGCAAGCTGATAAAAACTGATGATGAACTTAAAAATATTCCTGTAATTATTTTCTCATCTCTCATCAATGATGATATCAGAAGAAAGGGTGAGTCGGTTGGCGCAGATGATCAGCTGACAAAGCCTGAGATAGGAAAGCTTGTCGGTGCAGTTGACCGTCTTGTCGCTCAGTATGAAGAAGCAAGAAAAAAAGCTAAGAAAGACTGATATATAGATTTGAAGGGAGTGGTGTGATTTTCTCGCATCTCTCCCTTTTTTGGAGGGGTATAAATTGCCTAATCAGGAAGACTATTTGGATAACCTTCTGGATTCAATCCAGGATGTCAGACATCAGAAGTCCAAAGAAGAACGTGATGCTGATAAAAAAAGACAAGCTCGTTACCAGGAGAGAAGAAGGGTAAGCCCTGATGATGATTTTCTGGAACGCACAGGGCTTAAGGACTATGAGCCAAAATCAGTAGATAGAAATAATCTTAAAAGAGCTCTTTCCGAAGCCGATTTTTTGAAGGATTTTGAAGCATCATTGGATGAAGAAGAATCAGATGATTTTATCGATGAATTTGAACATGAAATTGGATTTGCGTCTGACAAATATAATAATGAAGATGAGGATATTGATAACAAGAAGGAAGTATACTCGAAGGCGGATGCTGACGATTTTTATGATACAGATACTGACATTGATAATTCTGACACTGATAATTCAGATACTAATATTGAAGATTCATATACTGACAATGAGAACTCAGATACTGATGTTGAAAAATCTGATGATAATATCGAAAATTCGTATATTGATGCAACAGGAAAACCTGAAGAATTTAATGACAAAAATGATTTTCAAGAAGATGCTCGAGAAGAAATTATCGAAGATGAAGCTAATATATCAGTGGATTCAGATGACGAAGATGAGACGGCTTCGGATAATGCTGATTTTTCAATAGAGTCGATAATGGCTAAGGCAGAGGAAACAGTCAAAGGTTCTGGAAAAGAAAGTGCTGATAAATTGTCAGATGATGACGAATCAGATGATTATGTTAATAGTGATGATCAGGACTTTGTTGATGGTCCACTTCAAATGGATCATGAGGACAATAAAAGTGAAGATCCAGATGATGCACTATTGTCCGATCATGAGTCTATATCATTAACAGTTCCAACCGATGAAGAAGAATTCTCACTTGATGAACCGGCAGACAATATGGATTTATCAGAAGATGGATCTAATGCCGATGATCTGATATCTCTTTTACAAGGAGATGGAAATGGTGATCTCGGAGAAATATCTGATCTATTAAATGCTGATTCTAGTGGAGAGACTCTTCCAGAGGCAGAGGATAGCTTTGATGATAACGTTCCGGATGTGATGGATGAACCGGGTCCTGGAGATCCTGATTTTATGAGTGGAGAAGAAGAAAAAAGTGAAAAAAAGCAGGGTTTTCTTCAGAAGATTCTTTCTTCATTTAAGAAAAAAGATAAAACTACCGATAATACAGTCGTTTTAAAAGAAGAGAAACCGGAAGTGTTTTCTGAAGAAAATGATCAGATCCTCAGCGAAATGGAGCGTGAGGAAGAGGAAGATCCTGATGATGATGGAACAGGCCTGATTTTGGGATTTTTCAGAAAAAACAAGGCTAAAAGTGCTGCAAAAAAAGAAGAAAAGAAAAATAAGCCAAAAAAAGAAAAGCCTATAAAAGAAAAACCTAAGAAAGAACCTAAACCGCCTAAAGCACCAAAGCCACCAAAGCCCAAGGATAACTCTCCTAAAATATCGAAAAAGGTTCTTGTGATGACAGTTATTCTTGCAATATCGGTTATAGCACTGATTTTGATTGGAACAAAAACGTTTGCTGATCAAAGAGATTTGCAAGAGGCAAATAGTCTTTATGCCAAGGGCGAAGCTGATATGAAAAATTATGTGGATGCATATGATGTTCTCGCAGGTGGAACCTATACAGGAAATGAAGAAAAATTATATAAGCAGACAGCACAAATGGCGGATATTGTTAATAGTATAGATAGGTATACCAGCTTTATTGGAAAAGAAAAATATGATATGGCGCTGAATGAATTAATTATGGCCTGTGGAAGAGCAAAGGAAAACAGTGCATATATTAAGAAACTGGGTATTACGGATATTTATCAGTCGAAGGTTGATATTATTACGCAGGCATTGAGTGATCAGTTTAATGTTACCCCGGAACAAGCTAATGATATTTATAAGATGAGTACAAGAAAGAAATATACAAAGGCCTTGAATGATATTCTAGGATCACTTGGGATGCTAAAAAAGAAGTAAATTTATTTCAACATAAAAACTAATATAAAAAGCGGGTGTCTGTATAGACACCCGTAATTTAGAAAGACTAATTATGAAAATTGGAATTATCGACTATGGTGCCGGCAACATTCAAAGTGTAACAAATGCTTTTGGCAGGATAGGAGCAGAGTGCGTTTTATCTGGAGATATCAACGAGCTTCTTCGATGCGATCACCTGGTGCTTCCGGGAGTTGGTTCTTTTGGCGCAGCAATGGATAGCCTAAATAAATCTAATATTAAACCTATTATAGAAAAAGCAATGAATGATAATATACCTTTTCTTGGGATATGCCTTGGACTTCAGCTTTTATATGAAAAAAGTGAAGAAAGTCCGGATGCTATTGGATTATCTGTACTAAATGGCGTAATTAAAAAAATCCCATCACGTTGCGGTATCAAGATCCCACACATGGGGTGGGATAATTGCATTTTAAAAAATGAAGGAAGGTTATTTGCCGGTATACCCAAAGATCCTTATCTTTACTTTGTTCATTCATATTATCTTGATGCTTCTGATAAAACAATGGTTACAGCTGTTACCAATTATGGAGTAGACATGGATGTATCTATTGAAAAGAATAATTTCTTTGCATGTCAGTTTCATCCCGAGAAAAGCGGAGATACAGGTATGTACATTTTGAAGAATTTTATGGAGATATAGGTATGCTTACTAAGAGAATCATTCCGTGCCTTGATGTAAAGGACAACAGAGTTGTTAAGGGAATCAATTTTAAGGAACTTAGAGATGCCGGTGATCCGGTAGAAACAGGAAAGGCATATGCTGAGGCAGGAGCTGACGAATTGGTATTTCTTGATATAAGTGCATCACTTGATAAGAAAAAAACAGTTGTCGACATGGTTCGAAATGTTTCAAAAAATGTGTTTATTCCATTTACAGTTGGCGGCGGTATAAAAAGTATTGAAGATATTAGAGATGTACTTAGAGCTGGAGCAGATAAAGTTTCTCTCAATACATCAGCAATTGAAAATCCTGATCTGATCAGAAAAGGGGCTGATATATTTGGAAGTCAATGCATAGTTGTGGCTATAGATGCAAAAAAAAATATTGATAAAACAGGGTATCATCTCAGCAAAGCAGGCGGAACAATAGAGCTTGATATTGATGCACTTGGATGGGCAAAAAAGGTAGAAAGTCTTGGAGCAGGAGAGATACTTCTCACCAGCATGGATCGAGATGGCACAAAAGAGGGATTTGATATAGAATTGACTAGAATGATCTCAGATGCTGTTTCAATTCCCGTTATTGCCTCTGGCGGAGCTGGCAAAGCTGAAGATTTTTTCGAAGCCCTGACTAAGGGACATGCTGATGCAGCGCTTGCAGCGTCTCTTTTTCATTATGGAACCTTACAGATCAATGATTTAAAAAAGTATCTATCAGATAAAGATCTTCCGATAAGATGCTAAAGATCAGCCTTCTGTAATGAATCATCAGAAAATAAATAGTTGATAGAAAAGTTTACGATAAAATCATATATGTACAAGAAGGATAAAAATGTCTGCTATAGAGAATGACTGGTTAGATGTAATAAAACCTGAATTTAAGAAACCGTATTATAAAGATCTGTTTGAAAAAGTTAAAGAAGAGTACCATAATTATGAGGTTTTTCCACCATCTGAAGAGATTTTTAATGCTTTTCATTTGACACCTTATTCTAAAGTTAAGGTTGTAATTATTGGACAAGATCCTTATTTTCATATAGGCCAGGCTCATGGACTTTGTTTTTCGGTAAAGCCTGGAGTTAAAACACCGCCATCCCTTGTAAATATATATAAAGAACTGAATTCTGATCTCGGACTTAAAATCCCCAATAATGGTTACCTAGTGAAATGGGCAGAACAGGGAGTATTTATGCTTAATGCTGTTCTGACAGTAAGAGCACTTAATCCTAATTCACATCAGGGGATGGGATGGGAAAATTTTACGGATGCTGCAATTGAAGCTCTTGGAAAAAGTGACCGGCCCATTGTATTTATGCTATGGGGTAATTCGGCCAGAGCAAAAAAGAAATTATTAGGTGATAATCCAAATCACCTTATTCTTGAAGCTCCACATCCCAGTCCACTTTCTGCATATCATGGCTTTTTTGGGTGCAAACATTTTAGCAAGGCCAATTCTTTTTTGGAAAAACATGGTGAAAATGGAATTGACTGGCAAATTGATGATATCTGATGACTTTTTAGACAAAAGGTGATATAATATTGTCATTAAATGGAATTAAAATTCTGCTTTTACTAACCGAAGCCAAATGATTGACTGGTGATTATGCCAAGGAAGGAGCGGATCATGTCAGGTATCAATATAAGTAATAATAGTTGGAATAATTGGACATCCTCGTCTATTCAGACATTATTCGCAGGTTTTAGTACAACAGGTGTAAATAATCTTGCATCGCTTACCAACGATTACTCTAGTATAAAAAATGGTTCATATGGTAAGCTTGTTAAAGCGTACTATGACAAAGAAGACAGTTCTAGTACCAAGAAGACTTCTTCACAGGATAAGATCAATCAGCTTGCCAAAGATGCAACAACTCAGAATACAAAACAAGAAAATCAAGTCGTTTCTGATGCCAAGTCACTGGAGAATTCTGTTGATAAACTGGAAAAAACAGGAACGTCTTCATTGTTTACGAAATCTTATTCCGTCAGTAATAATTCATACGATTATAATACAGACAAAATATTTAGTGCTGTAAGTGATTTCGTTAATTCTTATAACAACTTGATAAGCTCAACAGATAAATTGGATTCCTCTAGCAATGATACCAATGTATCAAATATGCTTAATGCAACCAGAATAAACTCAAAGACACTTGATAAAATTGGAATTACGGTAGGCTCCGATTCGAAGCTTTCTGTTAATAAGGATTTGTTTAAAAAGAGCAATATGTCTGATGTTCAGTCTCTCTTTCAGGGAAGCGGCAGTTATGGCTCAACGGTTTCTAATCAGGCCGAATCAATCTCAGGAAGGATCACAGGAACTACAGGATATGATAGTAATGGTAAGTATTCTGCTACGAATTATAGCGATATCTTTTCATCATATGTATAACATAAAAGGTGATAGATCCCATGCAGAGATGCATGGGATTTTTTTAAGTGAATAATTAGATTTCAGATAAATGCTTTAAAATGTTACACTAAAATAATTATATTTGAAAAATCAATGCCAAGTTGCACTTTTAATGATATAATAATCAACGTTTGTTGAACTGATTACAAATTGAAGGAGAAAAGACATGTCATTATTATCCGTAAAGGATCTACTCTGCAATAATTCATATCCGGGAAGAGGTATTATAACTGGGTTATCAATGGATGGGAAAAGTGCAGTAGCGGCTTATTTTATCATGGGAAGAAGTGAGAATAGCAGAAACCGTGTTTTCGAAAAAACTGAAGATGGAATTAAGACTAAGGCTTTCGACCCCTCTAAATTGACGGATCCAAGCCTTATTATTTATTCGCCTGTTCGTACTCTCGGCGCATATACAATTGTCACAAATGGCGATCAGACGGATACTGTTTATGATGGTTTGAAAAACGGACTTACATTTGAACAATCACTTCGAACGAGAACATTCGAACCGGATGAACCTAATTATACGCCTAGAATCTCTGCACTGCTTGATAATACTGATGAGAACTTTTCTATGCAGATCTCGATCATTAAAAGCTGTGAAGGTAATCCTGAATGTGTTAATAGATATGTTTTTTCATATGATAAACCATTAAAAGGAGAGGGAAGATTTATTCATACTTATATTTCTGATGGCAATCCACTTAAATCTTTTACAGGCGAGCCTGAGAAGTTAGAGTTAAATGGTACAATTGATGAATTTACCGATGAGATATGGTCTAGCCTTAATAACGAAAATAAGATTTCGTTATATGTTCTGTATATTGATATTGAAACGGGTAAAAAAGAAGTCAGGATAGTAAATAAAAATTAGTTGATAATAATATTTTAATACAATTATGGAGAAAAAATGAATCAGATCGAATTAAAATATGGATGCAATCCCAATCAAAAGCCATCAAGAATATTTATCGAGGATGGTGAACTTCCGGTTAAGGTCTTAAATGGAAAACCAGGGTATATTAATTTCCTCGATGCCTTAAACGGATGGCAGCTTGTCAGCGAGCTTAAATCAGCTTCAGGAATTCCATCTGCAGCATCATTTAAGCATGTATCTCCAGCTGGTGCAGCAGTTGGAACTCCACTAAATGATATTGAAAAGAAGATATACTGGGTTTCTGACATGGATATGGAATTTTCACCACTTGCTTCTGCGTATGCTAAGGCTCGTGGAGCAGACAGAATGTCATCATTTGGAGATTTTATTGCACTATCCGATATATGTGATGTTCCAACGGCAAAAATAATCAAAAGAGAAGTTTCTGATGGTGTGATAGCACCTGGTTATGAACCGGAAGCTTTGAATATTCTACAGGAAAAGAAAAAAGGCAATTACAATGTAATTGAAATCGATCCTTCATACAAACCGATGCCTATTGAAAAAAAGCAGGTATTTGGTATTACGTTTGAGCAAGGAAGAAATGACAGAATAATAGATGAATCTTGCCTGAAAGAAATTGTAACGAAAAATAAAGATCTTCCCGAAAATGCAAAAATCGATTTATTAATTTCTCTGATCACGCTTAAATTCACGCAATCTAATTCTGTGTGCTATGCAAAAAACGGTCAGGCAATTGGAATCGGAGCAGGACAACAGTCTAGAATTCATTGTACAAGATTAGCAGGAAATAAGGCAGATAACTGGTTTTTACGTCAGGCCGATAAGGTACTTTATCTTCCGTTTAGAGATGATGTGAAAAGAGCTGACAGGGACAATGCTATTGATCTGTATATTGGAGAGGAAAGCGATGATCTGTTAATGGATGGCTTATGGGAAAAGGTTTTCACAAAAAGACCAGATCCATTTACCAGAGAAGAAAAAAGAAAATGGCTCGATAAAAATACAGGTGTAAGTCTTGGCTCTGATGCCTTTTTTCCTTTTGGAGATAATATCGAAAGAGCGTATAAAAGTGGCGTGTCATATGTAGCAGAACCTGGCGGTTCCATTAGAGATGACAATGTAATAGAAGCAGCAGACAAGCATAATATGACAATGGCATTTACAGGATTTAGATTGTTCCATCACTAAAATCTTATATTTTTACAGGATACTTGGCTTGGAATTCATTTGGAATGGAATTTTTGCTTTTTATTATTGCAGATGCTCTCCAGATCTCTGATATTTTATTACTGTAAATAAACTGCTTTTGAGCAAATCCGGTCAAAAGCAGTGAGTCATGGGCAGGGTTAACCACAAGAGGAACAGATGCGTTCTTTTTCATTAGAGATAAAAGATCAGATGCCTCTTTTTTGAAACCTAGTATTCTGATGTAGTCAGGGTAATCAGGCCTCATACATCCTATGTCAGCTTTTACATCATTGTCAAACCTAAGCAGAATGCTTAAAAGGACCCTTGAGACAGTTGAGTAAGTTATATTTTTAGTCTTAACCTTTTCAATAAAATCAATTGGGCTATTATATGTTGATGCAAGGTTTTTGATCCTATTAATTAAATCGGAGTTGTTATAGTTGTTTTGTAATGTGAGAATATTAGTGAGAAGTAAAGTGCTAAAATCATCCCATGTCAAAAATCTGTTTTCCTGAAGTTCATTTATGATGATCCGGGCTACAGAATAAGGCATAACATTTTCAAGATCGGAAAAATCTCTTAAAAATGGATGATTTATATTTTCCTTTATATATTTTCTGATACTTTCTGCTGAATATGAGAGGACGGATGATTCATGATAATCACCGCCTTCTCTTTTTATTGGAAAGGGAATAATGTCAGCTTTATTTTTTATGGTAGCGATACAATAGTCTAGACCCAAAATATTATTAGGACTACTTGTAAAATCGGTGATTCTGCTAAAGTCTTTATTATCCTTTAAAAGTGCAGATAAGGCTTCACTTCTTGCCTTGGGAAACGTCATTCCCTGGCTCTGGTTTTCTTTTAAAAGCTCAATATAATCTGAAGGTTCCTTATATATATAATCTGCTATTTTTTCAAACATATTTATATCATTGTTTTCAGCCCCAAATACGAAATGAGTTGCAACTCCTGTTTTCTTTATAGTTTTAATTGCAACTTCGGAAAAAATTTGAGAAGTTGAGATACAACCATAAAATGGAAGCTCAATAACCATGTCATATCCAGCTGACAGTGCAGCCATTGTCCGGGCATATTTTGAAAATAGAGCAGGCTCACCACGCTGGACATAGTTCCCACTCATAATAGCAACACAATAATCAGCCTTAAGATTTTCTTTTGAAAAATCAAGCGGTTTAAGATGCCCGTTGTGGAAAGGATTAAACTCAGATATTACGAAGGAAATGATCATTTTTATCTCCAATTAATGTTTTGATTTTTAGACTTTGTAAACTATAGCATTATCTAGTATAATAACAAATGTTTGAGAAAAAAACACGAAAAGAGGATATTAAAATGGACATTTTAGTTATCAACTGTGGTAGTTCATCACTTAAATACCAGGTTATTAACTCTGATACAGAAAAGGTTCTGGCTAAGGGAATATGTGAGAGAATCGGTGCTGGCGGAGTGTTAAAATACAGACCTGCAGGCGGAGAAGAGGAAGTATACGATTATGATATGCCGACTCATACTGAAGCGGTTAAGTTTGTTCTTGACTCCCTTGTTAATGAGAAAACAGGTGTATTAAAGAGTCTTTCTGATATTGATGCTGTTGGACATAGGATAGTACATGGCGGAGAAGCATTTAACAAGGCTATTCTTATTACAGAGGATGTGATCAAGGCAGTTGAGGAGTGCAATGATCTTGCACCACTTCATAATCCTGCCAATATCATCGGAATAAGAGCTTGCCAGAAGGTTATGCCTGGAATACCTATGGTTGGAGTTTTTGATACAGCGTTCCATGCAACAATGCCTAAAAAGGCATATCTATATGGAATACCTAATGAATATTATAAAAAAGATAAACTTCGTCGCTATGGATTCCATGGTACAAGCCATAGCTTCGTATCAAAAAAAGCTGCTGAACTTGTAGGCAAACCATATGACAAGTGTCGCACCATAGTTTGTCATTTGGGAAATGGTGCAAGTATATGTGCAGTTGAAAATGGTAAGTCTGTTGATACGTCTATGGGATTATCTCCTCTAGAGGGCCTGATAATGGGCACTCGTTCAGGCGACATTGATCCTTCTGTGATCCAGTATATTGCAAATCATTACAATAAATCTTTGAATGAGGTAATTACGATCCTTAACAAGGAATCCGGAGTTCTGGGAATGTCCGGAATATCATCTGATTTTAGAGACATTACCAAGGCAATGCAAGAGGGCGATGAACAGGCCAAAGCTACACTTGAAGCTTATTGCTACAGAGTAGCGAAATATATCGGTTCTTATATCACAGCAATGCATGGAGTTGATGTAGTAGCATTTACAGCTGGTATTGGCGAAAACAATAGTTATATCAGAAAATTTGTTACTGAATATTTTGATTTTCTTGGTGTTAAGGTTGATGAGAAGGCCAATGAGCCTATGCATATTTCAGATGATACACTTATAACAACTTCTGACTCTAAGATTCCGTTCTATGTTATACCTACAGATGAGGAACTTTCTATTGCCAGACAGACTGTAGATGTACTCGATGGAAACAAATAATGTATTGTTACAATATACCTAAATTACTATTGACAATGCTTAATTATATTGTATAATCAACTAAGTGTGGATTGGAGAAGAACGTGATTATTGATCTAAGTGATTTACTGAAGAATATTGATAAGAAATCTTTGATTGCTGCTTCAGTGGATTTTGATGAGATTGACAATGGCGCATCGTCCTTTAAAGTCAATATGCCGGATGTTATTGATGTTACAATCATTAATGATGGCGGAAGGAGACTTGGGATTTCTCTTAATGCTACTGCTAATGTCATTATTCCATGTGATAGGTGTTTAACTCCTGTCGAGAATACAATTGATATTTCAGTTAATGAAGAGTATAGGATCAGCAACGGAGAATTGATTTTCGAAGCTGATGACGATGAGATAACATTCATTGAGAATGATCTGCTTGATGTAGACAAGCTTCTTTGTGAGTGGATACTTCTTTCGTGGCCAACAAAGGTTTTATGCAGAGATGATTGCAAGGGTATTTGCCCTGTATGTGGTCAGAATCTGAACGAACGGGACTGCGGCTGTGACAGAGAAGTTCCGGATCCCCGTAGTCAAATGTTTCGTGATTTATTAGAAAATTTTAAGGAGGTGTAAATTATGTCCATTTGCCCTAAGAATAAATCATCCAAGGGAAGAAGAGACAAGAGAAGAGCTAACTGGAAGATGTCTGCTCCAACTCTTGTACGTTGTAGCAAATGTGGAGCTCTTATGATGCCTCACAGAGTATGCAAGAACTGTGGTTCTTACAACAAGCGTGAGATCGTATCCAAGGATTGATAACAAAAACGCTTAAGAGCCTTCGCAATATTGCGAAGGTTCTTTTTTTCTTTACTTATTTTTTCTTATATAGTATTATGCTTTGATATAATGAAAAATCGAAAAGAGGTTATTTTATGAGAGAGAAAACGGTTGTAGCTCTTGATTGTATGGGTGGAGACAATGCTCCAGGTGAAATAGTCAAGGGAGCTGTAGATGCTGTTTCAAAATCTGATGCGGTTAAGGTCATGCTTTTTGGCACAGAAGATAAAATAGTTTCTGAACTTTCTAAGTATAATTATGACAAGGATAGACTTGAAGTTATACCAACTACTGAAATCATCGAGACTTTTGAGCATCCGGTCAAGGCCATTACCAGAAAGAAAAATTCTTCAATGGTAAGAGCTTTGGAGGCAGTCAAGAATAAAGAGGCTGATGCGGTTGTGTCTGCAGGTAATTCTGGAGCACTTTTAGCCGGAGGCCAGTTAAGAGTTGGTAGGATCAAGGGCGTTTTGAGATCTCCATTTGCTCCACTTATACCTACTGAAAAGGGACCTGCACTTTTAGTGGACTCTGGTGCCAATGTAGATAGTAAGCCAGAATGGCTTGTTCAGTTTGCGGTAATGGGTTCTGTCTATATGAAGGATATTATGAAGATCGATAACCCAAGGGTTGCGATTGTTAATGTTGGCGCAGAGGAAGAAAAAGGGAATTCTCTTGTAAAAGAGACATTCCCGCTGTTGAAGGCAAGAACGGATATTAATTTTATAGGTAGCATCGAAGCCAGAGAGATACCTGCTGGTTATGCAGATGTTATTGTGTGCGATGCATTTGTTGGCAATGTAATACTCAAGATGTATGAGGGCGTTGCTAAGTCTTTTATGAAAATAATGAAAAAGGCTTTTACATCTAACATTAAAACAAAGATAGGAGCAGCTCTGTCAATCAAGGCATTAAAAGGCGAGCTAAAACGCTTTGATGTATCTGCTTATGGCGGTGCACCTATGCTTGGATTAAATGGTCTTGTTGTCAAGACTCATGGAAGTGCAACTTCAAAAGAGGTATGTACATCAATTTTACAATGTATAGATTTTAAAGAAATGAACATAAAGGAAACAATTACCGATAAACTTGGTTTAGATAAATAATTATTTTTCAGGAGGGAAAAATGGAATTTGATGTTTTAAAGAAAAGTATAGCTGAAGTACTGTCAGTTGATCCGGATGAGATCACACCTGAGTCAACATTTGAAGGAGATCTTGGAGCAGATTCATTAGACTTGTATCAGATTCTTCTTGATGTTCAGGATCAGCTTGAGATTGAGGTTGATGCAGAAGAAGCAACTAACGTTAAAACTGTTCAGGATGCACTTGATCTTATACAGGATACTGTTAATGACTGATTAAAGTCAGTTTGATTTTGGCGGGGGATACCCGTTTCGGAGAAACCCTTTCCTTGGAAAGGGCTTTTTCTACGAAGGGAGATTGTTTTGACTGATTGGGAACAATTGGAAAATAAAATCGGTTACAAGTTTAATAATGTTGAGCTGATGATTCAGGCAATGACACACAGCTCGTTTGCAAATAATCATCATATGAAGCCTCATTCTGATAATGAGAGATTGGAATTTTTGGGTGATGCGGTTCTGGAGGTTACTTCCAGCGAATTCTTATATAATGGATTTCCGGACTATACAGAAGGAGACCTAAGCAAGCTTAGAGCTAGCCTTGTATGCGAACCGACACTTTCATATTGCTCTGATGAAATAGATATTGAGAGATATATTAGATTGTCATCAGGTGAAGAAAAGACAGGCGGAAGAAAGAGAAAATCCATTAAATCAGATGCGATGGAAGCTCTTATAGGCGCAATTTATCTCGATGGTGGAATGGAATCTGCCAAGGAGTTTATACTTAAATTTATCCTGACTGATATAGAAAATAAAACACTGTATCATGATTGCAAAACTGCACTTCAGGAAATTGTTCAGTCCAAACATGGTGATAGACTTGAGTATGAACTTGTTAATGAAGATGGCCCTGATCATGCAAAAGTCTTTTATGTTGAAGCACGAATCGGGAAACAGATTATTGGCTATGGCTCTGGTTCATCAAAAAAAGCAGCTGAGCAGGAAGCTGCTTTGCAGGGAATACGCTACTTCAAAAAGATAGGTGACTAAATGTATTTAAAAAGTATTGAAATGCAAGGCTTTAAGTCTTTTGCCAATAAAATAGTTCTTGAATTTCATAATGGAATAACTGGAATTGTGGGTCCTAATGGCAGCGGTAAGAGTAACGTTGCTGATGCTGTAAGATGGGTTCTGGGTGAACAGAGTGCTAAGCAGCTTCGTGGCGCCAGTATGCAGGATATTATTTTTGCCGGAACTGAGAATAGACGTCCGCTGGGATTTGCATATGTAGCCATTACAATGGACAATTCTGATCATGCTCTTCCTGTGGATTTTAAGGAAGTCACTGTATCTAGACGTGTATATAGGTCTGGCGAAAGTGAATATATGATTAATCAGTCTCCTTGCAGATTGAGAGATGTTCAGGAACTTTTTTACGACACAGGTGTCGGAAAAGAAGGATATTCTATAATTGGACAGGGACAGATCGATAGGATACTAAGTGGTAAGCCGGAAGAGAGACGTGAACTATTTGATGAAGCTGTTGGAATAGTAAAATATAAGAAAAGAAAAGAAACAGCTGAAAAAAAACTAGAGAGCGAACACGATAATCTCCTTCGTGTCAGCGATATACTTCGTGAGCTGGAAGAACGTGTTGAACCACTGGAAAAACAGTCGGAAACAGCTAGAAACTATCTTCGTCTCAAAGAAGAACTAAAGAAACTTGATGTTAATTATTACTTGAATGAAGTTACAAGGATCGAACAGGATAAGGAATCAACCAAATCTAATGCTGAAGTGATCCAGCGTGATCTTGAAGATAGAAAAGCATCTCTTGATAAGATTAAAAAAGAACATGGTGATCTTGAAGAAATGCTTACCGTTGCAGGTGAGAAGATAGAAGAATATCGTCTCGAGGAAAATGAACTTTTAGAGGAAAAAAATAAGTATTTAAATCAAATATCGATTCTCGAAGAGCAGATCAAATCTGCAGATGTCAATGGTGCAGATATTGGAGAGAGAAAGAAGAATCTTTTCCAGGAACAAGAAGAGAAAAAAAAGCAAAGAGAACAGTCTCTTGCTGATAAAAATGACAATCATAAAGAGTTGGAAAAAATCAGAATCAGATTAAAAGAGGCATCTGATTCCAAGAATGTATATGATTTAAAGATCCAAAATATTAATGATACAGTATCCAAAGATCAGGAAGAACTTGTAGAACTTCTAAAAAATACCGCTTCGGTAAAATCAGAAGAACAGAAATTCAATACTATGAAGGAACAGGCTAACATTAAAAAAGCCTCCCTTGTACAAAAATTGATTGAAAAGAGAGGAAAAGAAGAGAGCTTCAAATCTGATAAAGAAAATAAAGAAAAAGCATTAAAAAATGCAAATGAAGAATACCTCAAAATTCTTGCCAATGAGAAGATAGCGGCTGAAAAGGCTGAAGAGTGGGAAGAGAAGAGGAAGAGTCTTTCGGTATCTTTAAATGAAAAAAAGAGTAGATTTGAAACAATCAAAGCCAGCTTGAATGCTCTTTCTAACATGGCAGAACGCTATGAAGGTTTCGGCGGAAGTATAAAGAGCGTAATGGAAAATAAAAATTCAGAACCTGGACTTATAGGTGTAGTTTCTGATCTTATTTCTGTTGACAAAAAATATGAAATTGCTATTGAAACTGCGCTTGGTGGTAATATACAAAATATCGTCACTGAAGATGAAGGAACCGCAAAGAGGATGATCGCATTTCTCAAGGATAATAAGCTAGGAAGAGCTACCTTCCTTCCGATTACTAATGTTCATCCCAAGGAAGACAGATTCACAAATGGTGAATTAAATGAAAGTGGAGTTATTGGCGTTGCATCTGACATTATAGAATGTGACGAAAAATACTCAGATGTAACAAAATATCTTCTTGGAAGAGTTCTTGTGATGGAAGACCTGGACAGTGCACTTAGATTTTCAAAAAAGAATGGTCATAAAGAGCATATAGTTACACTTGATGGCGAATATTTAAGACCAGGTGGATCCATTTCCGGTGGACGTTTTAGAGATAAAAACAATCTACTCGGAAGGACTAGAAGAATAGATCAACTTAAGACTGAAATGAAGGAACTGACAGAGGCCCTTGATGAAATAAAGTCTAAGTATGATTCTGCAGTTACAGCAGCAGCTCTTAATAAGGATGAATTAGATGAATTAAGGGGTAAGGCTAGAGAAACAGCAGTAAGTCTTAATACAGCAAAAATGGAATTTGATCTTGCGGTTAAAAATCTTGCTGAACATCTTAAAAAAGCTAATTCTCTTGATGACGAGAAACTTAGAATTGAAAAAGAATTAAAGGATATTGAATCTGGCAAGGAAGACGTCGCAAAACGAATAGCTGAATATGAGATCAGACAGGAAGAACTTAATTCTGAAATCATATCACTTCGAGAGGAACTCGATAGTACAAGGGGCAACGAACCTGAATTAGTTAGCCAGCTCTCAGCTATAAGAATAGAAGAGTCAAATGCTATTCAGAAAATGGCGTTTATCGAAGAAAATATCCAGCGTTTAGAAGATGAGATTAAAAAGAGTGAAGAGTCTATCGGTAAATTAGCTCTTGTATTTGATAACGCTAAAGAAGAGGTAGAAAAGAAAAAGGGCGAAATTGAGGATATAAAGAAGAAAATCCAAGAATCTGAAGATAAAAAGGTTGCCCTAGAAGAAAAGAGAAGACAGAGCATTGAGGAAAAAGACAGAATCAATAATGAGTATAAGGGATTTTTTGATAAGAGCTCTGAAGTTACAGAAAATATCAATTCACTCGATAAGGAATTGTACAAATTAAAGGCGCGATTCCAAAGATTAGAAGAGGAACTTGATTACCAGAATAATTACATGTGGGAAGAATATGAACTCACAAGACATTCTACCATGGCATTAAAAGACGAGGAAATAATGGCTTCGGGAAGTATTAAAAAGGATATTTCCAACATTAAGGATTCAATCAGGGCTATGGGCAATGTCAATGTTAATGCAATCGAAGAATATAAAGAAGTATCTGAAAGATATGAATTTCTAAAGACACAGCATGACGACCTAATAACAGCCGAAGAGTCTCTCCATAAGATTATTTCTGATCTTGATACAGGGATGAGAGAACAATTCAAAGAAGGGTTTAAGGATATTCAAAGAGAATTTGATAAGTCTTTTAAATCTTTATTTGGAGGAGGAAAGGGTACTCTTGAACTAGTTGAAGGGGAGGATCTCCTAGAGACAGGAATAGTAATTATAGCTCAGCCACCTGGCAAAAAACTGATAAATATGATGCAGATGTCCGGTGGAGAGAAAGCACTTACGGCAATCGCTCTTCTCTTTGCAATTCAGCAGCTTAAGCCGTCTCCGTTCTGTCTTCTTGATGAGATTGAGGCTGCATTGGATGACTCAAATGTAGACAGGTTTGCTCAGTACCTTAAGAAACTTACGAAGAATACGCAGTTCATAATAATCACGCATAGAAGAGGAACGATGAATGAAGCTGACAGACTCTATGGTATCACTATGCAGGAAAAGGGCGTTTCTGTTCTTGTATCAGTTAATCTTATCGAAAACCAGTTAGATTCATAAAGGGGTATATAAATGGCAGAAAAACAGGGTTTCTTTAAAAGACTTGTAAGTGGACTTACAAAATCAAGAGATGGGTTTGCAAACGATGTTGATACCGTTTTCCAAGGTTATACAAAAATCGATGATGATTTTTATGAGAGTCTTGAAGAGACGCTTATCATGGGAGATCTAGGGGTTACAACAACAGAAGAGATTATAGATGAATTAAAGGAACAGGTCAGTCTTCAAAATATTAAAACGCCAATTGGCTGCAAGAATCTTCTTATAGATATCTTAAATGATCTTTTGGATGTTCCGGAAGATGCTTATGATTTTTTGAAAAAAAAATCTATTATTATGATTGTTGGAGTTAATGGTGTAGGAAAAACAACTACCATTGGCAAGCTTGCCAGAAAATTTCATGATGAAGGGAAAAGTGTTGTTATTGCAGCAGCAGATACATTTCGCGCCGCTGCCAAAGAACAGCTTGAGGTCTGGGCAGACAGAGCAGACGTCGATATAATAGGTGGAGCTGATGGAAGCGATCCTTCAAGTGTTATATTTGATGGAATTCAGTCTTTTAAGGCGAGAAATGCAGATATATTAATGATTGATACTGCTGGAAGGTTACATAACAAAAAAAATCTTATGTTTGAGCTTTCCAAGATGAATCGAATCATAGAAAGAGAATGCCCTGAGTGTCATAAAGAAACGTTTGTTGTTCTGGATGCAACAACAGGACAGAATGCAATATCTCAAGCTAAAGAATTCTCTGATGTATGCGACATTACCGGTATCGTATTGACTAAAATGGATGGAACAGCTAAGGGAGGAATTGCTTTTGCTGTATCTGCACTTTTGAATTATATTCCTGTAAAGTATATAGGAGTTGGCGAATCCGTAGATGATCTTGAACGTTTTGATCCTGATGATTTCTGCGAAGCACTTTTTGAAGAAAAAGAAGTTAAAAAAGAAGTTTAATAAATTTAAAAAAATTTTTTGAGAAAAAGAGGCTAAAGAAAAAATAGTTTAAAGAAATAATTATTTTAAATAAAATATATAGCCCATTGCTGTAAAGAAAAAACACTTGACAGCAATGGACTGTCCTCGTATAATAAGTAAGGTGAATCGAATGGAAGATAAATTAAAACAAGGAAATCTCTATGAATTTTATGGAGAGCTTCTGAATGAACATCAAAAAAGAATATATGAGGACTACGTTTTAAATGATCTTTCTCTTGGAGAGATATCTGAAAATGAAGGTATAACCAGGCAGGGAGTTCATGATAATGTAAAAAGAACCACAGCTATTCTTGAAGAATATGAGAACAAGCTTGGGGTCGTAGGAAGATTTTTTTCTATTAAAGATGATATACAAAAAATTCAGGAACTGCTTTCTGAAAATGATATAGACAGAGAAGAAATATTAAAACTTCTTGATAGAATATACGGAGAATTGTAAATGGCTTTTGACAGTCTTACAGAAAAATTTCAAAATGTATTCAAGTCCCTTCGCGGAAAAGGTCGTTTGTCCGAAGCCGATGTTCAGGCTGCACTTAAAGAAGTAAAATTAGCTCTTTTAGAAGCAGATGTTAACTTTAAGGTGGTTAAGGAATTTGTTAAAAAAGTGCAGGAAAGAGCTATAGGACATGACGTTCTTAATGGCCTCAATCCGGCACAGACAGTCATCAAGATTGTTAATGAGGAAATGACAAATCTCCTTGGAGAAACAGCCGGTGAGCTTAAATACGAAACCGGACAGGCTGTTACAGTTATTATGATGGTTGGACTCCAGGGTGCAGGCAAGACAACGACCGCTGCGAAACTTGCAGCCAAGATTAAGGAAAAAGGCAAGAATCCTCTCCTTGTTCCCATGGACATATATAGACCTGCAGCTAAAGATCAGTTAATGGTCAATGGTGACAAGGTTGGTGTCAAAGTATTTGACTCTGATATGACAATGAAAGTTCCTGATATCGCAAGTGCTGCACTTGATTATGCTGGAAAAAACAATCATAAAGTTATTTTATTTGATACAGCAGGACGTCTACATGTAGATGAAGAGATGATGCAGGAGCTTTCAGATGTTAAGAAAGTTATAAATGTATCAGATACAGTCTTGGTTGTTGATGCAATGACAGGTCAGGATGCCGTTAATGTAGCTAAGAGCTTTGATGAAAAGGTCGGAATTGATGGCGTTATCCTTACAAAATTAGATGGCGATACAAGAGGCGGTGCTGCTCTTTCTATAAGAGCGGTTACAGGAAAACCTATTTATTATGCCGGTATGGGCGAGAAACTTTCAGATCTTGAAGTTTTCTTTCCTGACAGAATGGCTTCAAGAATCCTTGGAATGGGAGATGTTCTTTCTCTGATTGAGAAGGCTGAGGCTTCAATAGACCAAGAAGCTGTGGCTAAGCTTTCTAAAAAGGTCAATAAAGCCGATTTTGACTATAATGATTACCTGCTTTCTATGGAGCAGATGAAGAAAATGGGCGGCATTACGAGCCTTCTTGGTATGATGCCGGGAATGTCTTCAAAGCAGACGGATGCCATATCATCAGCAGTAGATGACAAGAAGATGATACATATTTCTGCAATCATACAATCTATGACTCCGGAGGAAAGAGAGAATCCTGCACTTATGAATATCAGCAGGAAGAATCGTCTGGCCAAGGGCGCCGGTGTCGATATTGCCGAGGTTAATCGCTTTATCAAGCAGTTTAATGAGGCAAAAAAGATGATGAAAAAAATGCCCGGAATGATGAAAGGAAAGGGTAAGAACGGAATGTTCCGTTTTCCTTTCTAGGTAGTTGTATCGAAGCTGAAAATCAGTTTGATATATAGATTTAAGACTCGATAAGTAAACATTTTAAGGAGGAAACATAAAATGGCAGTAAAAATTCGTTTAAAGAGAATTGGACAGAAAAAGGCACCTTTATATCGTATCGTTGTAGCTGATTCAAGATCACCTAGAGATGGTCGTTTCATCGAAGAAATCGGTACATACGATCCTTCAAAAGATCCCAGCGTGTATCATTTCGATGAGGAAGCTACTAATAAGTGGCTTGCAAACGGAGCTAAGCCTACTGAGACAGTTCAGAAACTCTTAAAGCTTGCCGGCCTCGTAAAATAAGTATCGGAAGGAGTTTCTGTGATGAAAGAACTGGTGGAATTTATAGCAAAATCACTCGTTGATGAGCCGTCAGAAGTATCCGTCACAGAACGTGACGAAGGTAGAACTATCATTCTGGAACTGCATGTCGCTTCCTCTGATATGGGAAAGGTAATCGGCAAAAAGGGAAGGATTGCAAAAGCAATTCGCTCTGTAGTTAAGGCTGCAGCATCAAAAACAGACAAGAATGTTGTTGTTGATATAGCTGATTAAATTCGAGACAGGCTTAGGCCTGTCTCACTTTTTTGTTAGACTTTTATTATATAATTATTTTAATCTAATTGGTTTTGACTCTGATTATAGATGATGAGATAAGAGAAACAAGACATTTTATTAAAATATTGTTATAATCATTGGGCAAGTAGGCTATATGAGGAAAATAAAATGAATGATAGATTAAGAGTTGGTATTGTTGGTAAGGCTCAAGGCATCAAGGGTGAAGTAAGAGTACATTCTGTATCGAATGATGTCTCGAGATTACTCGAATTACATAATGTAATTTTAAAAAGTAAAAAAACAGAGATTAACTATGAGGTGGCATCTGCAAGGATCCAAAAAGATTTTTGTATTATGAGATTTAAAGGTGTAGAGGATAGAAATACAGCAGAAGTACTTAATGGCTCAGATGTTCTTATCGAAAGAGAGGATTCGGCGGAACTAGAAGATAATGAATTTTTCGTTGGAGACTTGATTGATTCTCAGGTTATTACAGATGACGGAAGAAATCTGGGCAAGCTGGTGGATGTATATGAAACCGGTGCTAATGATGTATATGTTGTCAAAAATGATGATAAAGAATTAATGATACCGGCAATAAAAGATTGTATTATTAAGGTTGATACAGAAAATTTGATAATAACAGTTCACCTTCTTCCGGGATTGGAGGATCTGTAACTTGAATTTTCACATATTGACTCTTTTTCCGGAGATGATTACGGATACATTAAGTGCAAGCATTATTGGCAGAGCATCGCAGAATAATTCAATAAGCATTGATACTGTTAACATACGTGATTATACCAATGATAAGCATGGAAGCGTAGATGATTATCCATATGGTGGCGGAGCAGGAATGCTAATGCAGGCACAACCTATATATGATGCATATAAGAGCATTGAAGAGAAAATCGGACACAAGCCAAGGACAGTTTATCTCTCGCCCCAGGGCAAAACGTTTAATCAAAAAATAGCTCATGAGTTATCAATTGAAGATGACCTTGTCCTTTTGTGCGGTCATTATGAAGGCGTTGATGAAAGAGTCTTAGACAAGATTGATGCAGAGCTTATATCTATAGGAGATTATGTTCTTACAGGAGGCGAGCTGGCTGCAATGGTAATAGTCGATTCTGTTTCTAGACTGGTACCTGGAGTTCTTCATAATGATGAGTCCTCAGAAGATGAATCTTTTGAGAATAGTCTTCTAGAATATCCACAGTACTCAAGGCCTTATGAATGGGATGGGATGAAAGTCCCGGATATTTTATTATCAGGTGATCATAAAAAAGTCGACGAATGGAGACATGAGAAGTCTCTTGAGAGGACATTGGAAAATCGTCCGGATCTATTAGAACGGGCAGAACTTTCGAAAAAAGATATTGAATTTATTGATTCAATAAGATATAAGTATGATAGCTGAATGTGGCTAAAAAACTGCGTAAACAGTATTTTTAACTTGCATTATATGCATAATCATGATAGTATATGTGAGTTGTAAATTTAGTCCGGCGGTCCTCTGTTACCATAGAGTATTAAGAACGTCAGAAGTTGGAGGAACATAGAATGAATGCAAGTGAAGTAATTAAAGAAATTGAAATTAATGAGCAGAGATCTGATATTTCCGATTTTAACGTTGGTGATACAGTAAGAGTTCATAATAAGATTCGCGAGGGTAATCGTGAGAGAGTTCAGATTTTTGAGGGCGTAGTCCTTAAGCGCCAGGGCGGCTCAAATCGTGAGACTTTCACAGTAAGAAAGATTTCAAGCGGTATAGGCGTTGAGAAGACTTGGCCTGTTCATAGCCCAAATGTTGAAAAGATCGAAGTTGTTCGCCGTGGTAAGGTTAGAAGAGCTAAGCTCAACTATCTCAGAGGTCGTGTTGGCAAGAAGGCAAAGATCAAGGAAGCTCGCTAATTCTTATCTTAAACGTAGAAAGCAGTCACGAATGTGGCTGCTTTTTGTATAGATAATGACATAATTTATGCTTGAATGAGGATTTTGTCATTATCGGAATCGAGTAGTGGGTCTACTCGATTCTTGTATATTACCATCAAATAGTTTATAAATAGTAGATATGAATATATTAATACAAGAAAACGAAAAAAATAATAGAAACAAACAGGACAGTTTGGATTTTAACAGAAGGAGAAAACATTTCGACTTTGTTGGAATTAGAAGATGCCTCTTTTTTGCGTGCGAGATATTAGTAATAGTCTTTCTTGCTTATCTTGCGGTAATTGGATTTGGAATTAAGACACAGAATCTCGGGGAATCGATGTCACCAACCATAGGAAGCAATGATTATGTATTGGTCAATAGATTTATTTATAAGGTTATTTCTCCTAAAGCAGGTGATATTGTTGTCTTTGATCCTAGAGACAGTCACTCATCTCTTTCAGTAAAAAGAGTCGTTGGAGTTCCTGGAGATACAGTTCTTATAAAGGATGGAATGCTGTATATTAACAAAAAGCTTTATTCGGATAATAAGAAGATGCCTTCTATTGACAGCGGGGGACTTGCTGAAAATAAGATTAAATTGGGCAAAGATGAATATTTTCTATTAGGCGATAACAGAAACAATAGTGAGGATAGCCGTTTCGAAAGTATTGGAAATGTTTCGAAAGATAGCATAAAAGGAAAAGTGTGGTTTGATATTTCCGGAGGACATTTTGGCGTCCCTGATTAATGGATTATAAGAGGAATTTATGGAATTAGAGTGGTACCCAGGACATATGGAAAAAGCGCGTCGTCAGATGAAGGAAGACATGAGGTTAATTGACCTTGTTGTTTCTATTATCGACTGCCGAATCCCGTATTCAAGTATTAATCCGTCACTAGATTCGCTTACTGAAAATAAGAGAAAACTAATTATCCTTAATAAGGAAGATCTGGCGGATTCCAATGTTACTAAGCTCTGGGAAAATTATTTCACAGAAAAAAATATACCGTTTATGACAATGGATGCACTGGATAAGCGTTTTAAAAATACATTTTTAAATAACTGTGAAAAAGTATGTGCAGACAAGTTGGAACGTGACAAACGAAGAGGTATAAGAAATAGCCGGATCAGGGCAATGATAATAGGCATTCCAAATGTTGGCAAGTCTACGCTTATTAATATGCTGTCAGGCAAGTCAGCAGCTAAAACAGGTAATAAACCAGGCGTTACACGTGGGAAACAATGGATACATACAAAGGGAAGTATAGATTTCCTTGATACTCCAGGAGTCCTGTGGCCTAAATTTGAAGATCCTATTATAGGCGAACATCTGGCATTTGTATCTGCAATCAGAAATGAATTGATCCCATTTAGAGAATTAGCAGACAATCTGATTGAAATATTGAAAAGCAATTATCAGAATACTATAAAAAGCCGATATAATATAGATGAGGATATGGATAATAACCAGATTCTCGCATTGTTAGCTAAAAATAGAGGCTACTTATTGAAGCAGGGAGAACCTGATATCGATAAGGTGTGTGAAATTATTGTCCAGGAATTTAGAACAGGTAAGCTTGGAAGAATATCTCTTGAGAGACCTGAAGATTTTGAAAAATAGAGATGGAGCAAAAAGTGACAATAGAAGAAGAAATCGAAAAAAGAGATAATAGAAAAAGAGATGGAATACAGCTTATTCTTTATATTTCACTTTTAGTACTGATCAGTTTCTTTATCGTTAAATTTGTTGGACAGAGGACGGTTGTAAGCGGTGAGTCGATGGAGACTACGCTTAATAATGGAGATAATCTTATAATTGATAAAATCAGTTACAGGATAAGTGATCCGAAGAGATTTGAAATTGTAGTTTTTCCTAATCCTATGGATAAATCAGTTTATTTTATAAAGAGGATAATTGGTCTCCCCGGAGAAACAGTTAAAATCGATGGAGATGGCAAAATCTATATCAATGGATCCGTACTTCATGAAAACTATGGTAGAGAAGTAATAAATAATCCAGGCAGAGCTGCTGAGACGATTACGCTTGGTAAGGATGAATATTTTGTAATGGGTGATAATCGAAATAATAGTCTGGACAGTCGTTTTGAAGAAGTAGGTAATATACATAGAGATGATTTTATTGGTCGAGCGTGGATTAGAATATATCCTTTTGGAAAATTCAAAGATTTATTACCTGATTAAGACATTGTGAGTAAAATAATGACAAGACTTGAAAAAGAAATCGAAAGAACAAATGAAATGCGAGAATTTGAGCGAGAATTCAGGGCTAAGTATAAATTTTTCTGCGGTGTCGATGAAGTAGGAAGAGGACCTTTAGCTGGACCTGTTGTAACGGCTGCTGTTATTCTTCCAAAAGATTGTGCTATCTTATATATTAATGACTCTAAAAAAGTATCAGAAAAGAGAAGAAAAGAAGTTTCAGAAGAAATTTTGGAACAGGCTGTTTCTGTTGGCTTTGGAGAGGTAGATAATATCGAAATAGATAGGCTCAACATTTTAAATGCAACAAAAAAAGCAATGAAGATGGCAATTAGATCGCTTATGCCTGTTCCTGAATTAGTACTTATAGATGCGGTAAGACTAGAAGATCTGGGATTACCTCAAGAAAATATCATTAAGGGTGATGCCAAGTCACAATCAATTGCTGCAGCAAGCATAGTGGCCAAGGTCAGAAGAGATGCATATATGATAGGCTTAAGCGAAAAATACCCGGAATATAATTTCGCTTCAAACAAGGGATATGGAACTAAGGAGCATATGGATGCTCTTAAGAAATATGGACCTACTGAGATTCATAGAAAGACTTTTTTAAAATTTTTAAATAATGAGGAATAGATTATGCTTATTTCCGACATGATTGGACAATTAGGCGGTCAAAATGCAAATGGTGGCAATAAAAATAATGCTACTGTTTCATTAAGACTTGCAGAATCAACTAAGTCAGGAGATACATCTTTGTCAGCATTTAAACCTGGTGAGGTATTTGAAGGAACAGTTTCAGATATAAAAGATGATAAGGTTACGATTTCTCTTTCGAATGGTAAGACCCTGATGGCAAGAATAGAAGGATCTGTTCCTATGAGTCAGGGACAGTCTGTTTTCTTTGAAGTAAGGTCCAATGAGGGCGGAACCATAAAGATATCACCTATGCCAAATGGTGACTTTAGTAATCCAATCTTAAATGATGCACTTAAAAATGCAGGTCTGCCTATTACAGCAAATAATCTCTCACTTGTAAAAGAGATGATGAATAATGGCATTTCTATAAATGCAGATAATCTCGGGAGAATGGGAAGAATTGTTAATACTAATTCGTCTGTTGATATTTCAACCATTATTAATATGGATAAAATGGGAATCAAGATTACACCTGAGAACATTTCTAATTTTGTAAGATTGGAAGATAACAATAATGCACTTCTAAAGGAAGCTGATAATATTACAGCTTCTATTTCAAAAATGTTTGAATCATCAGGAATGTCAGGTGAGTCTATTGTTGATTTTGAGAATACCCTTTTGTTATCCCTTGATAAGCTAACTAATGGTAAAAATGTTTTGCCAACAGGCAGTAGTGCTGAAACGATTGTAAATCTATCAGAGAGTGCCACTGATGGCGTTAAAACAGATCAGAATTCTGAAAATGTATTAAATAAAGATCTGACAGGTCTTTTAACTGAGACCGGATCAGATACAGTGGACGATGCACCTACTTTAGGTAAACAAAGTGTCACATCTGCGCTGCAACAACAGGACAATGTGATTGTTACTAAAAATGATGATGGGGAAAAAGATACTGTAAACAACCAACCTATAAAATCTGAAAGTAATATTAATATTGCAGATGAGATCATAATTAATGGTTCTGCTGAGAATAAGCCAGAAGATTCAGTATCCAAGACAATACAATCTAATATAAATAATGTTTTGGGACAATCAAATATATCAGGTGATATGGTTAAATTGTCAGATGATTTATCAAAGATTCCAGGATTTAGAGATTCTAATCAACAGATTTTTGATGAAAATGGCAATTTAAAGCCTACAGTTTCTGGAAAAGAACTTCTTGAAACTGCCGTTTCTTTTTTTAAGAACAATCCTGAAATTGCAAATGAGTATGCGAAATCTTTTTTCTCAGGTAAGGAATATAATAATATTTTATCTGATATAATGAAGGGAGATTGGTCATTAAATCCCGAGCAGGTCTCTTCTAAAGATGCGGTTAAGGAACTGTATAAAAATCTTGAAAAACAGCTCGATGCAATTAATAACATTGTAAAAAACTTTTCTGGAAATGATAATCCTGTATCGAATGCAATTGATTCGGCAAAAGGTAATGTTGATTTCATCAATCAGCTTAATCAGATGTATTCTTATGTTCAGATACCACTTAAGATGATGAATCAGAATGCGACAGGAGACTTGTACGTATATACTGATAAAAGAAAAAAAGCTGGCAAAAGCAGTGATTCATTAACTGCTTTTCTACATCTGTCACTTGATAAACTTGGAAATGTTGATATAGCTGTCAAATTGAACAGAAAAAATGCAGAAGTAAAATTTTATATGGATAACGATTTATCATATAAGCTTGTTATGGATAATAAAGATATGCTTATTGATAGACTTGCCAAGAAAGGTTATACTTCCCAAATTGATATTTCAGAGGAATCGCAGCCCGAGAATTTTGTTGAAAAGTTCTTGAATGAGAGTATGGGTAATTCAATGAGTCATGATGTTAAAAGATTTTCATTTGATGTAAGAGCATGATTAATAAGAGATATAAAGGTTCCAGATATGAAAAAATAGCTGCGGCATATCTATATAAGGAAATGGGATATGAGATCTTGGAGATGAATTTTCGCAGTCGTCAGGGTGAAGTTGACATCATTGCAAAAGATGGTGATACTATTTGCTTTATAGAGGTAAAATATAGGAAAGATGCATCTTTTGGAATGCCACAGGAAGCTGTAGATAAAAACAAGCAGAAAAAGATATTGATTGTTTCAGCATACTATAGAACCCTGCATCAGATCGGTTCATCAGAATCTATCAGATACGATGTGGTTGCAATACTTGGAAATCGTATTAAAGTCATAAAGAATGCATTTGGAGGTGTTTGAATGCCTGATGAGGAAAGGGACAAAAAAAATAAAACTGCTGTGGCTTTGTCCTACGATCAGGGAGATGAGGCCCCCAAGATACTTGCTGCCGGTAAAGGGCATGTTGCAGATAAGATAATTGAAGAAGCTAAAAAAAATGATATTCCTTTTTATGAGGATAGTTCACTGGCAGAAACACTGTCGAAACTTGAAATAGGTGATTCTATTCCGCCTGAACTCTATGAAGTTGTGGCTGAAATACTTGTATTTGTTGATAAAATGGATAAGCTTAAAGAGAAGATAAAATAGAATTTAAGAGGATTATATTATGAGTAAACCCATAGTAGCAATTGTAGGAAGACCAAACGTAGGTAAATCTACGCTTTTTAATGTGCTTGCAGGTGAGAGGATATCGATCGTCGATGATACTCCCGGAGTAACAAGAGACAGAATCTATTGTGAGAGTAGCTGGCTCGATAAGAGCTTTACAGTAATAGATACAGGTGGAATTGAGCCTTATTCAGACGATCTTATATTGAGGGAAATGCGAGCTCAGGCTATTATTGCAATGGAAAGCGCTGACGTAATAGTTTTTATCACAGATATAAAAAGTGGACTAACAGATGCAGATAATGAAGTTGCAAACATGCTACGAAAGAGCAAAAAGCCTGTTCTTCTAGTTGTAAATAAGGTTGATGATTTTAAAAAAATGATGGCTTCTGTTTATGAATTTTACAATCTGGGAATTGGTGAACCAATCCCGATTTCTGCAGCATCAAAACTTGGATTGGGTGATTTTCTTGATAAATTGGTATCTGATTTCCCTGATTCAAAAAAATCAGAAGAGGATGATACACCTAAGATAGCAATTATTGGAAAGCCAAATGTTGGTAAATCATCTCTTGTCAATTATCTTTCAGGTGAGAAAAGGGCAATAGTATCGGATATCCCAGGAACGACAAGGGACGCAATTGATACTAAGGTCAGATTTAATAATAAGGACTATATTTTCATTGATACTGCCGGCCTTCGCCGAAAAAGCAAGATCAAGGAAATTCTTGAGAGATATAGTATAGTAAGAGCTGTTGCTGCAGTTGAAAAGGCTGATGCTGTCATTCTGATGATCGACGGAACAGAGGGAGTAACAGAACAGGATGCCAAGATCGCAGGAATCGCACATGAAAGAGGCAAGGGTATAATAATTGCCGTTAACAAGTGGGATGCTGTTGAAAAAGATGACAAAACAATATATAGAATGAAGGAAAAGATCCATCAGACACTTAGCTTTATGCCTTATGCAGTGATCATATTTATATCTGCAAAAACGGGCCAGAGAACTGGTAAAATCTTTGAAACTATTGATCTTGTTATTTCTAATAACAATTTAAGGATTCAGACCGGAATATTAAATGAAATCATATCTGAGGCAGTTGCAATGCAACAACCACCTACAGATAAGGGAAGACGACTTAAGATTTTCTATGCGACTCAGGTTTCGGTTAAGCCGCCTACATTTGTTTTGTTCGTAAATTATAAGGACCTAATGCATTTTTCATATGTAAGATATCTTGAAAACAGAATTAGAGATTCATTTGGATTTGAGGGAACGACAATTCATTTTATTACAAGAGAAAGGGAAGGAGAAAAGGAATGATTCAGGAGAGAATAATTTCTTTACTTATTGGCTATGCTTTTGGAAATATTCTTTTTGGCTTTTTTTATGGAAAGCTTAGGCATACAGATATCAGG
Organism: Bacillota bacterium; assembly: GCA_029779695.1. Lineage (GTDB taxonomy): Bacteria > Bacillota > Clostridia > Lachnospirales > Lachnospiraceae > Lachnocurva. The sequence continues at coordinate 59,143 of JAKPAB010000006.1, forward strand.
AAACAGGGTAGCGGAAATATTGGTTCAACCAATACCCTTAGGATAATGGGTGTTCTTCCTGGATTTTTATCTTTATTTTGCGATTGTATGAAGGTTGTTTTGGGAGCAGTCGTTGTAAGTATGGTATTTAAGGGATATTCTCCAGAGAATCTAGCTCTTCTTAGAATGTATGCAGCGTGTGGAACAGTACTAGGACATGATTTTCCTGTTATTCTTAAGTTTAAAGGTGGTAAGGGTATTGCAGCTAGCCTTGGCTTCTTGGCGGTCGTGTGTCCGGTCTTTCTACCTGTTGCGGTTACAGTATTTTTTATGGCAGTGATTTTTACAAGGTTTGTATCATTAGGATCGATAATGACGGCAGGCGTGATTTTTGTACAGGCAATTGTATTTTTCTGTATTGGAGCTCTTCCGTTTAGCGGAGAATATGCTATAGAAGCTTTGATTATAATTATGTTTTTATGCCTATTGGCAATTTTTTTACATCATGGAAATATTGATCGTCTGATGCATGGACGTGAAAATAAATTTTCGTTTCACCCAAATACAAACAAACCCAAGGAGGCTTGAATTGGCAGATATATCTATACTTGGAGCAGGAAGCTGGGGAACAGCTCTTGCAGCATCCTTATTTAATAATGGGCATCATGTTATTTTATGGTCTTATAGAGAAGATCAGGTTAATGAACTAAAAAAAACAAGAGAAAATAAATCAAAATTACCAGGGGTAATATTACCTGAAAATCTTCAGTATACATCTGATTTTGAAGAAGCTGTGACAGATAAGGATCTGATTGTCTTTGCTGTACCATCAAAGGCAACGAGAGAAACAGCATTAAAATTCAAGCCATTTTTAAAATCTAATCAAAAGATAATTACAGTTACAAAAGGTATTGAAGAAGGCACTCTTATGAACCAGACTGAAATACTGCAGGATGTATTGGGAGAAGGAGTAAGAGTCGGAGTACTAAGTGGGCCAAGCCATGCAGAAGAGGTTGCACAGTCACTCCCTACCCTTGTTGTAGTTGGATCAAAAGACAAAGAGTTATGTGTTATGACTCAGGAATTTTTTATGAATGAAAATTTCAGAGTATATATAAGTCCTGATGTAACAGGCATTGAAATTGGAGCTTCTCTTAAAAATGTTATTGCATTGGCAGCTGGAATGTCAGATGGTTTAGGATTCGGAGACAATGCCAAGGCAGCTCTTATCACAAGAGGTATCAAGGAGATCACTGCACTTTCTGTTGCAATGGGCGGAGAGAGTGAGACTCTAAACGGATTATCAGGAATCGGAGACTTGATCGTAACCTGCCAGAGCAGACATTCAAGAAATAGAAAAGCTGGAGAACTGATAGGCCAGGGAATGAGCACGGATGAAGCGATGAAAAAGGTGGCAATGATCGTAGAAGGCGTATACTCTGCCAAGGCCGCCAAAGCGTTGGGAGAAAAGTACGGAGTTGAACTTCCGATCATTGAAGAAGTCAATGAGGTTTTGTTTGAAGGCAAGGATCCTAGAACGGAAGTGCTTAATCTTATGACTAGAGATAAAAAGAAAGAAATAGAGATTATGGGCTGGAAGTAATGTATTTACAGCATTGTTTTTAATATGTAAATTGTTCTTGTTTATGAGCTTAAAAAAAGGTATCATAAAAAGAGAATGTTTGTTTAGGTTATTGATTTGGAGTTAACGTGTCAGATATAGAAAAAATACTTATAAAATATCATTCAGATAAAATTGAAAAACTTAGATATATAGATGGAAAATCGGATTGGGTAGACCTTCGTGTGGCAGAAGAAGTTTCACTTAAAAAGGGAGATTTTAAACTAATTGATCTTGGAATATCTGTTAAACTTCCTGAAGGATACGAGATGCTTGTAGTTGCCAGAAGCTCTACATTTAAAAATTTTGGATTGATCCAGACCAATGCTCTTGGTGTTGTTGATGAGAGCTACTGTGGTGATGATGATCATATAATGATGCCTGTTTGGGCAACAAGAGATGTGGATATTCATATTAATGATAGACTTTGCCAGTTTCGTATATTGAAACACCAGCCCGCGTTGGAGTTTAACGAAACAGACAAACTCTCCGGAGTATCAAGAGGCGGTTTTGGTTCCACCGGTATAAATTAAAAAGGAGTATTGCCATGGAAAAAAGCATTTCGGACAGATTGATGAAGTTTTATGCAAGAAACGACAAAAGTGTTACGATTAATGCGGCGCAGGGTCATTTTGCCACAAGCCAATCTCATATCAATTATTATATTGATGTTACACGTATCAAGGTGCGTGTAAGTGAGGCGAAGGAAGCTGCAAAATTTCTGAGGGAACGTATGGTCAATAGGATAGAGTCTATTGATTCAATAGTTTGTCTTGATGAGACTCAAGTATTAGGTGCTTTCCTTGGTGAAGAAATTGAAAAAGGTGGTTTTATAACAAATAATGCTCATGAAACTGAATATGTGGTTTGCCCTGAGGAAAATAGTATTCACCAGTTTATGTTCAGGGAAAATAACAGACTCGCTATTTGTGGCAAAAACGTAATTATCCTTGTGGATTCAATAAGTACAGGAACAACTGTAAAAAGAATGATTGAATGCATAAGATACTATGGTGGAAAGGTATGCGGTATTGCATCGATTTTCAGCACTGTAGATGAAGTATATGGAGTTAAGGCATATACAATATTTGATGAAGAGGATCTTCCCGGCTATCAAGCTTATTCACCTACAGATTGTCCGATGTGCCAGAAAAGGATTCCTATTGAAGCAATGGTTAATGGTTACGGATACGCGAAACTTTGACTGGAATTAGATCATAAGAGGAAATAAAAAACATATGCCTCTGTATTGGGTCTTACCGATACGGAGGCAATTTACTGCGGAGGAATATATGGCTAAGCAGATATATGATGAAAATAGCATATCGGTCCTTGAGGGACTAGAAGCGGTGAGAAAAAGACCGGGAATGTATATAGGTTCTACATCCAGAAAAGGTCTTAACCATCTTATCTATGAGATTGTAGATAATGCTGTTGATGAACATTTGGCAGGTGAATGCGACACTATCATAGTAACGCTTTTGGAAGATGGTTCTTGTACTGTAAAAGATAACGGACGTGGTGTTCCTGTTGGAACCAATAAATTTGGAATACCTGCAGAAAGAGTTGTATTTACTACACTCCATGCCGGAGGCAAGTTTGATGATACAGCATATAAGACCAGTGGTGGACTCCATGGTGTAGGTTCTTCTGTTGTAAATGCGCTGTCTACTCATATGGATGTCAAGATAAGCCGCGATGGTAAGACCTATCATGATTATTTTGAGAGAGGTATTGCGGCATTAGATCTGATAGATGGTGAACTTCCTGTTATTTGTAAAACCAAGGAAAGAGGAACAGAAATCAATTTTCTTCCTGATCCGGAGATCTTTGAAAAAACAGTATTCAAAGAAGATGAAATAAAGAGCAGACTTCACGAAACTGCTTATCTGAATCCTGACCTTAAAATTATATATAGAGATAAAAGAGCCAAAGAACTAGAGGAGATTATATTCCATGAACCTGAGGGAATAACCGGTTTTGTCAGAGATATCAATGTTAATTCTGAAGTGGTTTCACCAGTAATATATTATAAAGGAGTTTCGGATGGAATAGAGATCGAAGTTGCTTTTCAATATATTAATGAGTTTCATGAGAACATCTTAGGCTTCTGTAATAATATATATAATGCAGAGGGAGGCACTCATCTCACAGGATTCAAGACTACATTTACAACGGTTATGAACAACTATGCAAGAGAGATAGGTGTTTTAAAGGATAAAGATCCTAATTTCACAGGAGCTGATCTTAGAAATGGAATGACGGCTGTTGTATCAATTAAACATCCTGACCCAAGATTTGAGGGACAGACCAAGACAAAACTGGATAATCCGGATGCAGCCAAAGCATGTGGCAAGGTAACAAATGATGAGATACAGCTATACTTTGACAGAAATGTAGATGTTTTAAAAAGTGTTCTTTCCTGTGCTGAAAAAGCAGCAAGAATCAGGAAAACTGAGGAAAGAGCAAAAACAAATTTATTAATAAAGCAGAAATTTTCATTTGACTCAAATGGTAAACTGGCAAACTGTGAAAGCAGAGATGCAAAAAAATGTGAGGTATTTATTGTTGAGGGAGATTCCGCCGGTGGTTCAGCTAAAACTGCCAGAAACAGAATGTATCAGGCTATTTTACCTATCAGAGGTAAGATTCTTAATGTAGAAAAGGCAAGTATAGATAAAATCTTAAAAAATGCCGAGATCAAGACTATGATCAATGCCTTTGGATGTGGTTTTTCTGAAGGATATGGTAACGATTTTGATATTACAAAACTAAGATATGATAAAATCGTTATTATGACGGATGCAGATGTGGATGGGGCTCATATATCAACCCTTCTTCTTACTCTTTTTTATAGATTTATGCCTGAGCTTATTTATGAAGGTCATGTATATATCGCAATGCCACCTCTTTACAAGGTTATGCCTAAAAAGGGAGAGGGAGAGTATCTATATGATGATGCTGCACTTGAAAAATACAGAAGAACCCACAAGGGAGATTTTACTCTCCAACGTTATAAGGGTCTTGGAGAGATGGATGCTGTCCAGCTCTGGGAAACAACTCTTAATCCTGAGAGCAGAGTCATGAAACAGATCAGTATAGAGGATGGAAGAATGGCATCTGATGTGACAGAGATGCTTATGGGCAACGATGTAGGTCCTAGAAAGGATTTTATCCATGACCATGCATCTGATGCGGAAATAGATATTTGATGTAATAAATAGTTGTTGCAAAATAGATTTAATTAATTAAATTAATAATATAAATATTGGAAAGCAGGTATTCATAAATGGCTACTCCTGAGAGAATAATATTTTCAGAGTATTCTGAGGAAATGCAGAAATCATATATAGATTATGCGATGAGTGTTATTGTTCAAAGAGCTCTTCCTGACGTAAGGGATGGTCTAAAACCCGTTCAGAGACGTACTTTATATGACATGTATGAGCTTGGTATCAAATCTGACAAGCCATACAGAAAGTCTGCTCGTATTGTAGGTGACACCATGGGTAAATATCATCCTCATGGTGATAGTTCTATTTATGAATCACTTGTAGTTATGGCTCAGGATTTCAAAAAAGAGCTTCCTTTGGTTGATGGACATGGCAATTTTGGCTCGATTGAGGGCGATGGAGCTGCCGCAATGCGTTATACTGAGGCTCGCCTTCAGAAAATCACGGAAGAAGCGTATTTAGGAGATCTTGATAAAGAAGTTGTCAATTTTGTGCCTAATTTTGATGAGACTGAAACGGAACCTGAAGTACTTCCTGTCAGAATACCTAACCTTCTTATAAATGGAGCTGAAGGTATTGCAGTTGGAATGGCTACAAGCATACCACCTCATAATCTATCAGAGGTTATAGATGGTGTGATTGAATACATGAAGAATCCGGATATTAATACAGATGATATGATGAAAATCATTTCAGGCCCTGATTTTCCAACAGGCGGAATCGTTGCCAACAAGGATGAACTATTAAGTATTTATTCTACTGGTGAGGGCAAAATCCGCATAAGAGGTAGAGTTCAGATTGAAAAAGGTAAAAATGGAAGAACTAATATTGTTGTAACTGAGATACCCTACACGATGATAGGTGCAAATATTGGTAAATTTCTGAATGATGTGTATGACTTAACCGAAAGCCATCAGACTAATGATATAACGGATATATCAAACATGTCATCCAAAGAGGGAATCCGAATTGTAATTGAACTTAAAAAAGGTGCTGATGTAGAAAATGTCAAAAATCTTCTATATAAGAAAACCAGGCTCGAGGACACATTCGGTGTAAATATGCTTTCAGTTGTTGATGGTAGACCTGAGACAATGGGAATCGTCCCGATAATAAGGCATAGTGTTGATTTTCAGTATGAACTTGTAACAAAAAAATATACATATCTCTTAATAAAAGAAAGGGATAAAAAGGAAATACAGGAAGGTCTTATAAAGGCTTGTGATGTAATCGATCTAATTATTGAGATCCTAAGAGGAAGCAAGGATCGAAAGATGGCAAAGGAATGCCTTACTAAGGGCATAATTGATAATATTAAGTTTAAAAGTGAACAGTCTAAAAAAGATGCACAGTATCTGCTATTTACAGATAGACAGGCTGATGCAATTCTTGAGATGCGTTTATATAAACTAATTGGTCTGGAAATAGATGCTCTTCGTGGTGATTATATGAAAACCATGCAGAACATTCAGAATTACTCTGAGATTCTTGAGAATCGTGGTTCAATGGCCAAGGTTATAATCAAGGATCTAAAGGCATATAAGGAAGAATTTGGAAGAGAGAGAAGAACAGAAATCTGTAATCTTGACGAGGTTATCGTAGAAGAGAAGCCGATTGAAGAAGAGGATGTAGTGATCCTACTCGATAGATTTGCTTATGCAAAAGTAATAGATGTTCCTACCTATGAGAGAAATAAAGAAGCTGCTGACGCGGAATCCAAGAATGTTATTTTCTGCAAGAATATTGATAGATTGGCGATTTTTACGGACAGGGGTAATGAATATATTGTCAAGGTTCTTGATATTCCCCAGAGAAAGTTCAGAGAAAAGGGCTTACCTCTTGATAATATCAGTAATTTTGACTCGGCATCTGAGCATATCTTGCTGATCGAAACTATTGACGAATTAAAAGGTAAAAAAGTATTTTTTGGGACCAAAGATAATTTGATCAAGATAGTAGATGGAGAGCTTTTTGATGTAACACGTAAGACATCTCAGGCTACGAAATTAGGAGATAATGATGAAGTGATTATCGTTCATATCATTAATCCTGATGATACAGTTGCAGTATATTCAGAAAATGGATATTTCCTTAGATTCCAAGCTTCTGATGTACCGGAAAAGAAAAAAGCAGCTCTTGGTGTACGTGGAATGAATACTAAAACTGGCGAGAATATTATTGGAATTGCAATTCTTAAGCCAGGTGATGAAAAGGCTGTTAAAGTAGGTAAGAATGAAGTCCATTTAGAGCGACTTCATATTGCCGCAAGAAATCAAAGAGGAACTAAACGCTAAAAGTAATCATAATTTCGGAATTTTATAGCAAGCTGACGATTAGAACGAATAGATTTAATATCGAATGAGATAAAATCGCCGTCCAAAGTTTTTTTGTCTTAACGAAAGTGTACCCTAGTGGTATACCTACTAAAAATGCATATGTGAACTGAACAATATTTGCATGCATTATGCCAAACAAAAGGGCAGATAAGACTATGGCAATTTTTTCACCATACATAATATTCAATTGACCTGCTATTATTCCGCGATAAAGGGTTTCTTCCAATATTGGTACGATTATTACTGTTGTCAGTATTTTTAGTAATATGCTTCCGTCATTCAGGGTATCTTTTGCATTTTTGTATGTAGTGGAATATGCCATAAATGGAAGTTTTGTGATCAATATATTAAGAATAATCCCAATAACTACAGTTATTAATATAAGAGACAGATCTCTAATAGCATCTTGCTTAGAAAAAATGTTGTCAGCCTTTATGGTTGGCACTTTTTTATATATAACAATTATAAAGGGAAACGTTATGATAGCTGCAAAAAAAAGTGGTAATAAGTCGCCAACATTTTTGGGCAAGAGCAATCTAAATAGTCCATCGGATACCTGATAAATTATTGCATAGATCAAAAGAGGATATATAATCTGAAATAATCTGTTTAAATGTAGTTTTCGTTTGTTATTCAATTTAGTACTCCTTAATTATTTTTAGAATGGCAGAGAAAAGTTTTCAGTAATGGCTTCTTTCCAACTTTTAGCCAGCTTTGACAAAATGTCAAAAAAAAGAGCCTGTTTGTTTTTTGGAAGATCCTTGAGATGTTTTCCAATTGCTAGAATTGTTTTTCCACTATCTGGAAGAGAACTAGCTGAAGATCCAGCTTCCTCTGCCATGGAATTAAAAACTATGCTTACAAACTGTTCTCGATCTTCATCAGACACTCCACTTAACCATTCTTTTAATGTTCCATTAAAAACATTTGACCATACGCCAGGTTCTTGAACGGTTTCAAAATTGTTACCCATGAGTTGCCATGAAAAGACATCATGTTGCATCATTCCACTGGCGGAACTTCTGACAATTTTATGATTGTATTCATTCCCAAGGATCATACCGACCATTGACTGTTCAGGAATAATTGAAATGATTTTGTCTAAAATACTTATGTATTCAGGACTGCTCAGGATCTCTTCTCTAAAACCAGGACCATCATTAGAATATATATTGATCAGTTTATCACGTACAGCGCTATTGGAAAATGCAGCACCATATACAGAAAAGTTTCCACCTTTTGAATGACCGCCAACTCGTATTGCCTTATAATTATCTGCCATTTTATTAATATAATCCACAGACATTAATTGACCTGAAGTCTGGTTCTTAAAACTCATATTAAAATCTTCCTGCCAACCAACTATGGTCTGATCAGTACCTCTAAATGCAATATAAACAGAATTATCAGGAAGAATAAAGGTCATTGCTGAAAATTGAACTTCTGATTCGGGGATTATCTCATTAATATAATTAGTAATACGAATTTTATCAAATCTCTTGGTATTTGAAGCCTTTTTTAATAGAAGAGCAGATCGTAAAAAATGCTTTTCTTCTTCCGGAATATTCTCAATAGGATTTTTCTTGAAATATAATTCTGCTGCTCTAATAAGAGAAATAGATTCATTGTCTGCCAATGAATTACATATTTCATCAAGAGGAGTATATGTAATTGCAGATAGAACAAGATTATCTATATCATTAAATGAAGACATTGCAAAACTAATGTCGCCTCGCCAATCGAGATAATCTATGATATTTGCCATATTTTTCTCCTATATTTTATCTTTTTCGCTAATTTAATCTATTACCTTTTGTTTAGGCTTTTACTTCTAGCTCTTATTAATATAGAACGTATGTTATTAATACATTTTATATAATATCTTAATTATATAAAATTATAAAGACTAAACCATGAACTGTTAGATATAATCCTTTTTTTTAAAATTAAAAACACAAAAGCATATACATATATTTTAAAGCGAGAGGAAAAGTTAGTAAAAAAGAGTAAAAGTAAGATAATATTAAATATATGTAGAATATTGTCTGATCGCATTACTTGCAACTTTAATCTAATAAAATTATTATTATCAACAGTGATTAGCACTCCAAGAAAATGAGTGCTAATAATCTCTAGAAATTATATTTCATAGAATTAACTTAAAAGGAGGCATTTTTATGAAGTTAGTACCATTGTCAGACAGAGTCGTTCTGCAGCAGTGCGAAGCTGAAGAGACAACCAAATCAGGAATCATTCTCGCATCAGCAGCTCAGGAAAAACCACAGGAAGCAATTGTCGTTGCTGTAGGTCCTGGTGGAATTGTTGATGGAAAAGAAGTTGAGATGCAGGTTAAGGCTGGACAGAAAGTTATCTATTCCAAGTATTCAGGAACAGAGGTCAAACTTGATGGTGAAGACTATATCATTGTTCGTCAGAATGATATTCTTGCAGTTGTTGAGTAATAAGTTTTGATTATTTTAAACATTTTGAAAGGATGTAATTACAATGGCAAAGGAAATTAAATTTGGATCAGACGCCATTTCAGCTCTTCAGAGCGGTGTCGATCAGCTTGCAAATACAGTAAGAGTAACTTTAGGACCTAAGGGAAGAAATGTAGTTCTCGATAAATCTTTCGGAGCTCCGCTTATCACCAATGATGGCGTAACAATTGCAAAAGAAATCGAGCTTAAGGATCCGTATGAAAATATGGGAGCACAGCTTGTAAAAGAAGTAGCAACCAAAACTAATGATGTAGCAGGTGATGGTACTACAACAGCAACTGTTCTCGCTCAGGCTATGGTTGATGAAGGTGTTAAAAATCTTGCAGCAGGAGCTAATCCAATTGTCCTTAGAAAAGGAATGAAGAAAGCAACTGATACAGCAGTAGAAGCACTTGTTAAGATGAGCCAGAAGGTTAAGGGCAAGGATCAGATCGCTAAGGTTGCTGCTATTTCTGCAGGCAATGATGAAGTTGGTGAGATGGTAGCTAATGCAATGGAAAAGGTTTCTAACGATGGAGTAATTACCATTGAGGAATCCAAGACTATGCAGACAGAGCTTGACCTGGTTGAAGGAATGCAGTTTGACAGAGGATATATTTCTTCATACATGGTAACTGATACCGAAAAGATGGAATCTTCACTTGATGATCCTTATATACTTATTACAGATAAGAAGATCAGTAATATTCAGGAGATCCTTCCTCTTCTTGAGCAGATTGTTCAGAGTGGTTCTAGACTTTTAATTATTGCTGAAGATGTCGAAGGAGAGGCTCTTACTACGCTTATTCTTAATAAATTAAGAGGAACATTCAATGTTGTTGCTGTTAAGGCTCCTGGATATGGCGACAGAAGAAAAGAAATGCTTCAGGATATTGCCATACTTACAGGCGGTACAGTAATTTCTTCAGAGGTTGGACTTGAATTAAAAGACGCAACTGTAGAACAGCTTGGTCGTGCTAAATCTGTTAAGGTCAAGAAGGAATCTACAATTATTGTTGATGGTGAAGGCGATAAGGCTGCCATTGCTGATCGTGTTGATCAGATTAAAAAGCAGATTAAGGATACAACTTCAGAGTTTGATCGTGAAAAGCTTAAGGAAAGACTTGCAAAGCTTGCAGGTGGAGTTGCTGTTGTTCGTGTAGGAGCAGCAACAGAAACAGAAATGAAGGAAGCTAAACTTCGTATGGAAGATGCTCTAAATGCAACAAGAGCAGCTGTTGAAGAAGGAATCATTGCAGGAGGCGGTTCTGCATATATTCATGCTCAGAAAGAAGTGCAGAAACTTGCAGACAAGCTTGAAGGCGATGAGAAGACAGGTGCTAATGTTGTTATGAAGGCACTTGAAGCTCCTCTTTTCTACATTGCTTCTAACGCAGGACTAGAGGGTGCTGTAATTATTAATACAGTCAAAGAGTCCAAGAATGGCACCGGATTTGATGCATACAATAATGAGTATGTTGACATGGTAGAGGCTGGTATTCTTGATCCTGTTAAGGTTACAAGGTCAGCTCTTCAGAATGCAGCGTCAGTTGCAGCTACACTTCTTACTACTGAGTCAGCAGTTGCTGATATTAAAGAACCTGCTCCAGCTATGCCAGCTGGTGCCGGTGCTCCTGGTATGATGTAATTCGCTTAATGATAAGACCTTAGTTTAAAAGGTTATATTAGTTTATATTTAAACCCTAATATTTGTATAAATATTAGGGTTTTTTTATTATGGGTATTGTGCTAAAATTATCAACGTATGTTTTAAAGAAAAGAAATTCATTAACACACGTAAGTTGGAACATTTTGAGCTGTGGAAAGGCGGTTTTATGAGAAAAACAGCGATCCTTACTGATTCAAACAGTGGAATCACACAGGCTGAGGCTAAGGAACTTGGCGTTTATGTTATGCCTATGCCTTTTTTCATAAACGATAAATTGTATTTTGAAGAAGTAGATCTTAGCATGGATGAATTCTACGATAAACTCAAATCTACGGATATTAAGATCACAACGTCTATGCCGGCAGTTGGAGACTTGATTGATAAATGGGATGAGCTCTTAGAAGAATACGAAGATATTGTATACATCCCGATGTCAAGCGGTCTATCAAGTTCATGTTTTACGGCAACAGCTCTTATAGATGAGTATGATGGAAGAGTTCAGGTAATAAACAACAGAAGGATTTCTGTTACACAGAGATTATCATGTATTGAAGCTCTTAGAATGGCTGAGGAAGGTAAAACTGCTGTAGAGATAAGAGATTTTCTGGAAGAAACAGCTTCTGATTCTTCGATTTATATTACAGTAGGTACTCTTGAATACTTAAAGCGAGGTGGGAGAATTACGCCTGCTGTAGCTACGATTGGTACTTTTCTTAAGGTCAAGCCGGTTCTACAGATTCAGGGAGACAAGCTCGATACATATTCGATGGCAAGGACTATGAAACAGGCGGAAAATAAGATGCTTGATGCTATTGAGAATGATATGAAAAAAAGATTTAATGACTCTGACTATAATAATTTTATTATATCTATAGCACATACTCAGGAACTTGAAGAAGCTGAAAAATTCAGAGAAGATGTTATTAGACGTTTCCCCAATAGAGAGGTATTGATCAGCCCTCTTCCTCTTAGCATATCATGCCATATTGGACCGGGATCATTAGCTGTGACAACATCTGTAAAACATGACATTATGAAATGATTATTATCCGGTCAAAAGCTGATATTTTATATCGGCTTTTGACTTTTATTTTGTTAACATATTTATTTTTTTCACTAGGAGGCAAAAAACATGGTAACAGCAGTTGTAGGTGCAAACTGGGGTGATGAAGGCAAGGGTAAGATTACAGATATGCTTGGTGATGAAGCAGATGTTGTAATCAGATTCCAAGGTGGAGCCAATGCAGGTCATACAATAAAAAATCAGTATGGTAAATTTGCACTTCATACACTTCCTTCAGGAGTATTTCATCAGAACATTACTAATATTATTGGAAATGGTGTTGCTCTTGATATCCCGAAGCTCATTGCAGAGCTTGATTCAATAACAGGAAAGGGTGTAAAGGCTCCTAAACTCTTGGTTTCTGATAGAGCACAGGTTGTAATGCCTTACCATATTCTATTTGATCAGTGTGAAGAGGAACGTTTGGGAAAGAACTCATTTGGATCAACCAAATCAGGAATTGCTCCTTTTTATTCTGATAAATATGCCAAGATTGGATTTCAGGTTAATGAACTTTTTGATGATGAATATCTTGTAGCAAAGCTTAAAAATGTACTTGAGATCAAGAATGCACTTTTACAGCATCTGTATCATAAAGAACCACTTAAGCTTGAAGAAGTACTTGATACAATGCATCAGTACAGAGATATGATTGCGCCTTATAAAGCAGATGTTTCAGCATTTCTTGCAAAGGCAATAAAGGAAGGCAAAAATATTCTTCTTGAGGGTCAGCTCGGTACCCTAAAGGATCCTGATCATGGAATCTATCCTATGGTTACATCATCTTCTACTTTAGCCGGATATGGTGCAGTAGGCGCTGGAATCCCTCCTTATGAGATCAAGAAGATAGTCACAGTAAATAAGGCTTATTCATCAGCTGTAGGTGGTGGCGCGTTTACCAGTGAGATATTTGGTGATGAGGCAGATGAACTCAGAAACAGAGGCGGAGATGGTGGAGAATTCGGTGCCACAACAGGACGTCCTAGAAGAGTTGGTTGGTATGATGCTGTAGCGTCAAAATACGGATGTAGATTACAGGGTACAACAGACGTGGCACTTACCGTTCTTGATGTACTTGGATACTTAGATGAGATTTCTATATGTACTGGATATGAGATCAATGGTGTTGTTACAACAGATTTTCCTGTAACAATAGATCTTGAAAAAGCCAAACCAGTATTTACAAAATTACCGGGTTGGAAATGTAATATAACCGGAATTAAAAAATATGAAGACCTACCTGAAAATTGCAGAAATTATGTTGAATTTATTGAGAAGGAAATCGGCTTCCCTATAACTATGGTTAGTAACGGACCTGCAAGAGAAGATATTATTTATAGAAAGTCAGCTTTGAAATAGATATGATTTGAAGCATATAAGAGTATTCGAATAGTAGTAAATGTGATATTTGATCGCATGTAAAAAGTATTAATGTTGATATGAGAAAAGACGTAGGTATTTTGTTACCTACGTCTTTTTAATATTATATTTTTTGACTTTGATGATATTTATTTATTTGAGTCATCATTTATATCTTCAATTGAATCATTATTTGAGTCATAATTTATATCTTCCCTTAAATCGTCATTGGAATAATTTTCTGCTGTATCAATATTATCATCGTCATTTTCTTCGGATATATCATCATTAAATACTTCTGAGTTGTCCTTATGTGAAATTCTGAAAAACACTTCAAATATCCAGATCAAAGTTGGAATAAATATTGTCATAACAATAGACAGCCCAAGCATCCTCATTGTTGCTGGATTATCTAAAATAGCAAAAATCAATGTGGAAACATATAGAAGAACTAATATTACGATTCCGACTATTGCAAGTATCTGTTTTATCTTATTCATAATGGTACCTTTCAAAAAGTGTATGTATAAATTATTATTTTCAGTACTTGTTAACGTATCATAAAACGAAGGTATAATAAAGACTTTTCTGTACTTTGTGCTGATAAAGTGATAATATATCTCAGTCTGATTTTGTTATTCAGAAATAAATATAATTTATTATATCTAAAGAATAGGAGACAGTTCTTATGACATTACTGGAAGAATGGCGTAAAGAGGCATATGATGCCAATGAAGATCCAC
>JAKPAB010000024.1 GCA_029779695.1 Bacillota bacterium
GACATAAAAAACTTACTTGATGAATGCAACCTTCCATATGCATATGACCACTTTGCAGAAGGAGAATCGCCAGATCCACCGTTTATCTGCCTTTTATTGCCTGGTTCAGATAATTTTTCAGCAGATGGTATTGTTTACCAAAAAATCGATCAGGTTAGAATTGAACTTTACACCGATATAAAAGATCCTGAAATAGAAGAAATAGTCGAAGCCGTGCTAGATAAGCATGGCATTTTTTATGACAAATCGGAGGTCTGGATTGATTCCGAGGAAATGTATGAAGTCATGTTTTCGTTTGAAATAAGGAGGTAAAAAATGGCTACAAAAAACAAAGTAAAATATAACATCCGTAATGTTCACTACGCTTTATTAACACTTGATGATGACGGAACAGCAAAGTATGGTGTACCGATACCGCTTCCTGGCGCCGTTTCTCTGTCGCTTGATCCCAATGGAGAACCGTCAGTATTCTATGCAGATGGATATGCATATTATACGATTTCTAACAACATGGGATATGAGGGAGACCTGGAACTGGCGCTGGTTCCTGATTCATTCCGCTCGGATGTTTTGAAGGAATCACTTGATACAAATAAGGTACTTGTGGAAAATTCAGGTGTTGAAACATCCAATTTTGCGCTCCTTTTTGAGTTCGATGGTGATGTCAAGAAGATCCGCCATGTACTTTACAACTGTTCTGCAGCGAGACCGACTATTGAATCTGCAACAAATGAGGATGAAATTGAAGTTCAGACAGAAAAACTGTCAATTAAGGCAACGCCTCTGGCTAATGGCTATGTAAAAGCAAAAACAGCTGAGGACACAACGGATACCGTTTATACCAAGTGGTATGATGCAGTCTATGTTCCGGTAACCACAGCAGCATCGACTTCTACGAGTACTAAAACTACTTCGACAAGTTCATAAGGAGGGCGCGTGATATGGGTATGACCAAGGATATTGTAATTGATGATAAGCCAGTACGATTCAGAGCATCTGCTGCGATCCCCAGAATTTACAGAATAAAGTTTGGACGTGATATTTATAGAGATCTGGCTTCACTCGAAAAAGCTACCCAAAAAGGCGACAAGAAAGAGTCAAATCTTGACCTTGTTAACCTGGAGATATTTGAAAATATTGCATGGATTATGGCAAAGCATGCTGATCCGAAAGTTCCGGATACCCCAGAGGAATGGCTGGATGAGTTTAACACCTTTTCAATTTATCAGGTACTTCCGCAGTTAATTGAGTTGTGGGGACTAAACATGCAGACAACAATTCAGGCTAAAAAAAACTTCACTCGACTGAAAGAGAAATGACAACACCATTATTTATGCTTCGCTGTGTGCAGATCGGAGTCTCAATTAGGGATCTGGATCTGCTCACAGTTGGCATGATAATTGATATGTATGTGGAAAGCCAGAATGACGACTATAAATATCCTGATTTAGCAAGCCAGGATGATTTTGATAAGTTTTAAACAAATAGGAGTAGACATCACCTTTGTGTGGTGTCTTTTTTCTGCAATAAGTGAGGTGAGATACTTTGGCAGATAGAATTAAAGGAATTACTGTAGAAATTGGTGGTGATACCACCGGCCTGTCAAAGGCACTCTCCGGTGTAAATAAAGAAATACGTGATACACAAAGTCAGCTTCAGGATGTAAATCGCCTATTAAAGCTTGATCCAACAAATTCAGAACTTTTGGCCCAGAAGCAAAAATACCTTGCATCAGCATTAGGCGATACAAAAGAAAAACTTACAGAGCTAAAATCTGTTCAAGATCGAATGGATGAAGGGTTAAAGAATGGATCTGTAACGCAGAAACAATATGATGCATGGAAAAGAGAAATTGTCGCTACCGAGCAGGAACTAAAAAAACTGGATGAGCAATGCAAAAATACAGATAGCAGTGTATCAGCAACACTTAAGCAGGCTGGAAGTAAAATTCAGGAAGTCGGTGGCAAGATTTCTGGTGTTGGAGAAGGACTTACAAAAGGAGTAACCGCACCCGTCATGGCAATAGGTGCGGCTTCACTTGCTGCCTTTGGCGAGGTCGACTCTGGCCTTGATATTGTTGAGG
>JAKPAB010000056.1 GCA_029779695.1 Bacillota bacterium
TCATACCGACAACAACACGGGTTTTAGAATTGTCTATTGACATAATCTTCTCCCATCAATTGTGATACTCAGACTCAATCCGAGTTCAATTTCAACTTAGACTTGAAGGGTCTAGTTTTATCCAAAACGATTGAAGGTCGATTTGAACAATTTGTATTATATCATATAAGATGGGACATAGATAGAATTTTGATATTAAAGCCCATGCATTTAAGCATATTCTCATAAATGAATTTTTGATATAATAGAACCAAGAAAAACGTGAGGATTACTATGACAAATTTAAAATTTCAATCGGTCTTTGATATTATTGGACCAGTCATGATTGGACCTTCTTCCAGTCACACAGCAGGTGCAGTCCGTATCGGCAAGATTGTCTCATCTATCTTTGGAGAGCAACCCACCGAAGTTGAATTCCAACTCTACAACTCCTTCGCTAAAACATACCGAGGGCATGGTACTGATGTAGCCTTGGTCGCAGGTATTCTAGGTATGGATACGGATGATCCACGGATTCCTAACTCTTTAGATATTGCGAGGGAATGTGGTATCAAAGTTTACTGGCGTGTCAACAAAGAGAGTAATACACCCCATCCCAATACAACGCGAATCATAATAAAGAATGAGAAAAAATCTATTTCTGCAACAGGTGTATCCATTGGAGGAGGAAATATTCAGGTAACGGAACTAAATGGTTTTTCTGTCAATCTGAATATGAACACCCCAACCATCATTATTGTTCATCAAGATGTCCCAGGTATGATTGCAAAAGTTACCGATATTTTATCTAAATTTAATATTAATATTGCTCAAATGAATGTCACTCGTGAAAAAGCAGGGGAAAAAGCCATCATGATTATTGAGGTGGACTCCCGTCAATGTGAACATGCTATCCCAGAAATTGAAAATATCCCTCACTTGCACAATATTACCTTCTTTAACTAGAAAGAGAGAGACATGTTTTATACAATTGAAGAATTGGTTTCACAGGCAGAACAGTTTTCTGGTAGCGTCTCAGAACTAATGATTGCTACTGAAATAGAGCTAACTGGTCGGAACCGTGACGAAATATTGACAATCATGTCAAGAAACTTGACAGTAATGAAAAATTCTATTATTGATGGTCTCTCCGAAAGTAAATCTGTTTCAGGATTGACAGGTGGGGACGCAGCAAAACTCGACGCATATATAAAAGATGGAATGACACTGTCCGACACCTCCATACTGTCAGCAGCTAGAAATGCCATGGCTGTCAATGAACTAAACGCTAAGATGGGTCTTGTTTGTGCCACTCCGACTGCTGGCTCCGCTGGATGTTTACCAGCTGTTTTAGGAGTTGCCATTGACAAGTTGAAGTTGACAGAAGAGCAACAACTTGACTTTCTCTTTACAGCTGGTGCCTTTGGTCTTGTCATTGCCAACAATGCTTCTATTTCTGGAGCAGAGGGTGGATGTCAAGCTGAAGTTGGTTCAGCTTCTGCTATGTCTGCTGCCGCACTAACATTAGCTGCAGGCGGGACAGCGTATCAAGCTAGTCAAGCTATCTGCTTTGTTATCAAAAATATGCTTGGTCTCATCTGTGATCCTGTCGCTGGCCTAGTAGAAGTGCCTTGTGTCAAGAGAAACGCGATGGGCGCTAGCTATGCTATGGTAGCTGCTGATATGGCATTAGCTGGTATTGAATCAAAGATTCCTGCTGATGAGGTAATAAATGCTATGTATCAAGTAGGTGCTGCTTTACCAACAGCCTTTCGTGAAACAGCCGAAGGCGGGCTTGCTGCTACACCGACTGGTCGCCGACTTGCACAGGAGATTTTTGGGGAAAAAGAATGAAAACCAAAGTTTATTTTATTAGACATGCCGAACCTAACTACGACAATCACGATGACATTTCTCGTGAACTCTCACCTAAAGGTTTACAAGATAGTCAACAAATTGTAACTATTTTACGCGATGAGCAGATTGATTATTTCTATTCTAGTCCTTATAAGAGAGCTATTGACACAATTTTACCTCTGGCAGCCTTCCATCAGAAAGAAATATATCATATTGCACATTTCAGTGAACGGAAAATAACAACTCACTGGATTGAAGATTTTAATAGTTTTACCGAAAAGCAGTGGGCTGATTTTTCCTATCATCTTCCCGGAGGTGAATCCTTACAAGATTTACAGGAAAGAAATGTAATGGCTCTCCTCACCTTACTTGATAGACATCAGGGGAAGACACTAGTGATTGGCACCCATGGAACAGCATTATCAACGATTTTACGCTACTATCAGCCTACTTATTCTATCAAAGATTTCAATCGGATCAAACACATTTTTCCTTATATGATTTGTTTAACATTTGAAGACTTTTCACTTGTGTCAATGCAAGAAATTCCTTTATAAAATGAAGAAAAGATTTAGTTACAACTACTAAATCTTTTTAAAATGTAAAAAACTCTGAAAATCAGACTGTAGTCTAATTTTCAGAGTTTTGATAAAGACAAATTATTAGTACCATCCATTTGCCAACCAGAATGCTTTGGCTGCAGACCATGAACCGTAACGACTGGCAACATAAGCATCAGCTACGCGCTCTTGGTTTTCAATAGAATAATCACCATTTAGGTACGTATTCGTCAATTGGTAACGACCAATATAGATACCATTTTGAGCATCATAGCTACCACCTGACTCTTTTTGTGCAATCCACTCTTTAGCTGCGGCATCTTCAGCACTCAAGTTTGAAGAATAAGAGCTAGTTGTTGTTGTTTCTGCTGTCGTTGCTGTTTCAGTCTCCTGAGCTGATTGTGCTGAAGTAGCCACTTTTATCACTTCACCCAACTCAATAGCTTGACCAACATGAATAAAATCAGGGTTAGTGATTTTGTTTTGCTCTGCTAATTTTTCGACGGTAGTGTTATATGTCAAAGCAATCTCTGACAATGTGTCCCCTGATTTTACAGTATAAGTGTCAGCGCTAACCACACCAGCACTTAAAATTGCGACGCCCGCAACCAAACCTAAAATAGTTGTTTTAATGTTCTGTTTAAATGTAATATTCATCATGTAAATACATTCCTTTCTGTTACTTTATCTATCATACACTTCAACTATTACTCTGAGTTTGAAAAAATATTACAAATATTACAGTAACATTGAGTTTACACTATAAAAGCGCTATTTACTGGCATTTTCTACATATATTTACACGATTCTTTACAGAAATATATTTGTTTTTTTAAAATATGAAAATGCCTAGAAAAAACTAGGCATTACTTATTTTCTTAATACCATCCATTTGCTAACCAAAACTGGTAGGCTGCTGACCATGAACCATAGCGTTGCAAAACATAGGCATCTGCTACACGCTCCTGATTTTCTGGTGAATGATCTCCATTTAAATAAGCGCTATGTAGCTGATATCTTCCAATGTATATTCCATTAGAAACCGTATAGCTACCTCCAGATTCTTTTTGTGCAATCCATTCTTTAGCGGAAACATCGTCAAGTACGGAACCTGATGGAACAGGATTAACTGTAGGAGTTGAAATAGAAACTGATTGAGTTTGCTCTACAACTGGAGTGCTTACTTCAGTTACGACAGGCACAACATCAGTGACGGCTTGTACTGTTGATTCTGCTGTATCATACGCTTGATTAGAATCCTCCACAGGTGTTGATATTTCGGTCTGAATACTCTCCTGCGATGCATCTACTGAAGTGATTGAACTTGAATCCACCACTTCTGTTGATTCAACAATTTGCGGTTCTTCAAACGTAATTTCTAAAGCTTCCACTTGAAGTGGTTGAGAATCAGTCTTCAACTCTAATATGGTTTCATGGCCCAATTCAAAAATAGGACTTGCTGAAATATATTCAGTTGTATGTGGAACACCATTACGAATCTTATTTACTGTATTCTTAATAGTATATGGGGCATCAGATACTGCTCTCACAATCTGTGTATGAGATATCTTCCCTGTTAGAATAAAACCAACTAACACCAAAGCAAGAATAGTGAATAATCCAGTAACACCTTTCAATGCTTTATACATCAAACTCTTTTTCATTAAAAAGAATAGTCCTTTACTTATTGTTATAACTATTCCTATCATACTATCATAATATTGCTTTTTATTTAAAAATTTATTACAAATATTACAATAAAGTTGCTTTATGGTGAAAAGGATA
>JAKPAB010000057.1 GCA_029779695.1 Bacillota bacterium
CCATATTTGGTTTCGAATTTCCGTGCATAGCTTCCGTTACGACTATTCCCAGAATTATAGCCTAATTTATCGTAAGGTTCATACCCTAAAAAGGCTGATAACTCTGCTTGAAGCAGATCATTCATAGATGTTTCAAGAGAAGTACGGAAAAATTCATCAATATCTTGCTTTTGGGCTAGGAAGTTAAGTAGTTCTGTGGTAAACTGAGTCATAGGAATAAATCTCTTTCTAGTAATGTTTTGCAACTCTACTATAACGGATTTATTCCTTTTTGTGTTTACACAACTTATTTTACACTACCTTCCTTTCTGTTATGTTATCTATCATACACTTCAACTATTACTCTGAGTTTGAAAAAATATTACAAATATTACAGTGACATTGAGTTTGTACTATAAAAGCGCTATTTACTAGCATTTTCTGCATATTTTTACACGATTCTTTGCATAAATATATTTGTTTTTTTAAAATATGAAAATGCCTAGAAAAAACTAGGCATTATTTATTTTCTTAATACCATCCATTTGCTAACCAAAACTGGTAGGCTGCTGACCATGAACCATAGCGTTGCAAAACATAGGCATCTGCTACACGCTCCTGATTTTCTGGTGAATGGTCTCCATTTAAATAAGCGCTATGTAGCTGATATCTTCCAATGTATACTCCATTAGAAACCGTATAGCTACCTCCAGATTCTTTTTGTGCAATCCATTCTTTAGCAGAAACATCGTCAATAGTTGAACCAGCAGATGACTGATTAGCAGTTCTCATTGGATTTGAAACAGGTTGAATCACTTCTGAATGAGGAGTTACTTGTGAGATTACTTGTTCTGACTCAATAGCTGTTGACTCCAAACTAGTTTCGCTTACATACATATCACTTTGAAGGTCCCCTGTTGTAGCGATAGTTCCATCATCTCCTAATTCTGTATCAGTCGAACTTTCATCTCGCAAATCACTTGATTCAATAATTTGCGGTTCTTCAAACGTAATTTCTAAAGCTTCCACTTGAAGTGGTTGAGAATCAGTCTTCAACTTTAATATGGTTTCATAGCCCAATTCAAAAATAGGACTTGCTGAAATATATTCAGTTGTATGTGGAACACCATTACGAATCTTATTTACTGTATTCTTAATAGTATATGGGGCATCAGATACTGCTCTCACAATCTGTGTATGAGATATCTTCCCTGTTAGAATGAAACCAACTAACACCAAAGCAAGAATAGTGAATAATCCAGTAACACCTTTCAATGCTTTATACATCAAACTCTTTTTCATTAAAAAGAATAGTCCTTTACTTATTGTTATAACTATTCCTATCATACTATCATAATATTGCTTTTTATTTAAAAATTTATTACAAATATTACAATAAAGTTGCTTTATGGTGAAAAGGATA
>JAKPAB010000059.1 GCA_029779695.1 Bacillota bacterium
CATCCTTTCAATCTTGGCTGTCAATTCCCGAAGCTGCTTCTTTTCCTCGGATTCTTCCGGATAAAGCTCTTTTATCTTTTTGTCAATCTCTCTTTGCAGGTTGTTGTCCTTCCAGGTTTTTAAACCCTTTTCAAGGTGTTTGTCCTTTTCGCTGTCGAACCATCTCCTGCCTTCCTCATTTTCAGAAAGAAACTTCTGCACCCCTTCAACGCTCATCAAGCCCTGAAGGTATGCTTTCACCTCATCTGAGGTTTTGTTTTCATCCATGTACTTTTTTACTTCTTCGAATGTCATAGTATATAAATCTCCTTTCGTTTTACACATCTGACCTTTTCGCCCAGACACGCATAATATTAGGGCAGTTTAACGTCATGCCCAGGACAATCTATTATCTTCTTTCATAGCGTGGGCATATTACATCCACGCACCTGAAAGATTGTTTGCACTTGTGCCTGCATCTTGCGCACTTTTTATGGTACTGGATTTCTCCATTAGAATTAATCCAGAAGCCCATGCCCTCCTTTGCCAAATTGCCCAATCTTGCCACACAAACCGTACCTCCAATCCCCTATAAAAACGGGCAAATTAATTTATATGTAAAAACAGCCACAAACCCGCTTATTACTAGCAGTTCATGGCATTTTTTGAGTTAAATGAAAATGTTGGATTTTTTATTTCTGAAAGCATAAAAAAGACAGGTAGTATAATTACCCTACCCGATAAAAATAAAGGCTTAAATTGTTTATTTATACAATAACCTGATTTTGAACCGATGAAATGTTACCTTCAGGAATAGTACCAGAACGTCTTTTTTCAAAATAGTATTTTTCAAGCTCAACTTTTGGATTTTCAACAAACGGCAGGAGAGTAAGAAGCGTTTCCTGCGAACAGACATCCTTTAGTTTCGTAATAACATCGGCAAGCCCTGTCAAATCGGTAGGAAGGTTCCTTGTAAATTTAACTGTAACATCCCTGTAGTCATAGGATTTGCCTTCCTTCTTTTTTAGATACACAAACAGGTTCTTGAGCCTTTGCCTGATAACCTTCTCCATGATGGCTTCCCTCATGGCAACCCTGTTCTCAAGGTTTAAAAGCTTGTTCCTCAAGGCCAGCGATGAGGTGTTGGCAGCCCAGTTCTCGTTAAAATTAACCTCGTCCATCAGGTCAAATATTTTTCTTTCAATATTGTCAAGTTCATTTTTAACAAAGCTGTCATTGATATCTTTGGTCAGCCAGTAAACTTTCGCTTGGTTAGGGACCTGGATAATTCCCATAGATTTCATTTTCAGCAAGTCCTCTTCCTCAATTTTGGCGTTTTCAATGACAAGATAAGCATTTCTGTGGTCGGCAATTTCATTGACTAAATCGGAATTTATGGCATTATACGCATCAAACAAACTGACTACATCTTGGAATCCGCTTTTCCTTTCGTTATTGGCAGGGCAAACTATTACAGGCACTCTGCCAAAGATATGTTCATGGCTGCCGATATATTTAAGCTCAGGCTTCGTTCCACTGCTTCCCAATTCATAATGCCGGATTTCGGAATCAGTATATACATCAAGATATTTATTATCATCAAACTTTTTTGTGAAGGTATGCAAGGCCAGCACTACATTTCTTTCGGCAGTGCCATCTTCCAGAACATAAGCTTCTATAGGTGTCAGAATGGTTGCGCAGAATTCCCCATCTGTATTGATATAGTTGAGTTCATAGGCTTCACCATATATTTCAGATTGTTTCAGAAGGTTTATATTATGCTCTTTATCCCAATGGCTCGTATTTCTGTCGATGGCATCTATAATCTCATTATCATCTGATTTGGAAACATAATTGACAGGTTTCCCAAGAAGATAGCCGGTTTCATTGTCTACAAACTTACGTGGAAAATTGAACACCAGCTTCATGTTGCTCCTGCTGTCCTGCATTTGATAGTTCTTTAGAATTGAGTGGTTACCTTCATAATAGTCCTTGTATTTCTGCTTATCCTTAGCATTTTTGCTGAGTTCATTCAGGCACTCCAGTATTAAGTTTTCATTTATGTCCAAATACATCACACCCTTTTAAGAATTTTCTACCTAAAACAGTAAACTTCTATCATAAAGCCTTATACTCTTAACCCCTTCCACCAACTGCACAGCACCATATAATGAATCAGGAGCATCATCATATTTTGCCGATTTATTGTAATCCTTCACCTGATTGTTATATCTTATATTAGCAGGGTTGAACAATATATGCCCTTTCTTTACTTCCGGCTCCAGGGAGATTATCCTCTCATGCTTTTGCCCCCTGCTTATCACTTCTTCCACAGGAGTATATATTTTATTCTTCCAGAGTTCCTCTTCAAACTTCTGCTTCATATAGCTTTGTGCCTGTGTTGTTTCAAATCCTATCTTTTCAATGGGATATTGCTTAAGCTTTTCTATGGCAATCTGGAACAGACCATCAGGAAGCATCCTGTATATGCATCCGTCCACAACATATTTCTGTTTTGTTTTTATATGCTTTCCAAGGATAGTGATTGCAGAATAGTCATTCCTCTTTCCGGCTTTAATTGCAGGGTCAACATACATCACCAATTCCATTTCTTCAAAGTCAGGAAGCCTGTCCCAGTATTGGATATCCTGAAATATATAATCATCCATAGAACGTGGGTCATTCTGCATTTCTTTATAAAAGGATTTATCTCCCATAGACTGTTTTTTGCACATCAGGTAATAATAGTCCAGATATTCCGGCCACAGAATCTCCGTACCTTGTAGCATTTCCTCCTGATGGTCATAAAAAAAGGACTTGGCGGTTTCAATCCTGTCTAAGTCCTGTAAGTTATTATATATTGATTCCCATTCGCTCCAAAGGTCATCTCGTTCTGCAAAACTTATAACTGCCGATTTCTTAATACTTCGGACTCCTGGGATTTTCCCTTTCAGAAGTTCAGCCATCAAGTCCTCTTCATGAAGGATGGTACCGACAACAAGTATATTTGTATCCTTTGTTCCAATAGGAATGACAACATCAGTAAATGTGCTTTTAACCTGTTCACGTTTGGCTTCCGATTTTGCGGTATCATCTTTGAGCAGGTCATCCAGAAGTACAAGTTGGGGTCGATGCTGCTTGAAGTGGATTCCCCTTAATGAGCCATCAATCCCTCGAATCATGATACAGGCATCCACTCCACCTCTGCCCCTTATCCATATCTCGTTATTATTCCAGCGGTTGCCCTTATAGATTCCGAAATCCTCAATCAATAACTGATTATTCTCAAGCTCATCCTTAATCATATCAAGGAACGGAAGAGCAACCTGCTCTGTTGCCGATATAATCAATGTAAACTGTGATTTATTATATAAAGTTGAATACAGCGGGAATAAAAAAGAGTTGATTGTACTTTTCCCATGCTCCCTTGGCAATCCAAAAGCTTCTATCAACCCTTTATTGTCCAGCATATATTTTAATTCATCAAATAGCTCTTTATGAAACTGCCCAAATCTTCTATCAAAGTATTTCGGGAAGTAACACAAGGCAAAAAATTCTATATCCATCTCGCCAAGCAGCCTGCGTAGCTCCGAAAATGAAAACTCCCCAACAAGTTCTTCTATCTTGTCCGGGGAGAAATATTTGTTCAGATATTGCTTCAGCAGAAGGTTCTGGCGGTGGTGGTCTTGTTGTATTTCCATAGCATCACCTTTCATATTTTTAATACATTAAACTTCAATATGTTCTATATATTGGTATTGTATAATAAACATTTTGAATATTTGATAATTTATCTGCGTTTTTTTGTATATTACTTACAAGCCTATTATCCAGGGTTAAAAAGCTTATACCATATTCATTTGCTAACGTCACATTAATCGCATCTGCTGCCCCTAACTCCTTAAATAGCTTTAATTGCTGCAATAAACTCTCCTTGTTAGAATTCAAAACAATAAGAACCTCATTTTCTAACAGTTTTTCTAGTGCCAGAACGGAACTTGTTTCAATCTGTTCAACATCTTCTTTAGTAATTGCTAATTGTGGATACTTTTCATCATAGAACTTGATAAGCTTGCTGCTGTCTATCAAGTTTGTTAACTCATTTTGAATGCATGGATTTATGTACAAGAATAAAACAACATCATTATTAAATACAAAACTGTTAAATAAATCGTTCACTGTTTTATGCCATGCATCATACTCATTTAATAAAGCAAAGAGGACACCTGTATCAACAAGAATGTCCTCACCATTTTCAAAGCCCTAAAATTATTTTTAAAATCAATTTTTTTCATACTTAAATGATTCCCTAACTTTATTCAAATCAATTTTAGGCGATGATGCGGAACCAACAACACTTTTTAACAGAGCTTTCTTTTCTGTCGTTAATCCTTTGTTGTTTATTTTGCTAATTCTTGTCATTTCATCATCCCTCCAATCTAAGACCAATTATACATATCCCATAATGTCACTGTCAACTTCACACTTCTTCAATATTTCAAAGTTATTGGTTTATAATGCGTCTATGTATTTATTATACTGCGGACTTGATACTTTTTCTACAAAAATCATTAAAAATTTTTACACCATCTGCTGTCGGGGCAATTTTTACAAATAGAAGCACCCCTCCCATTGAAAAAAGTGCATAAAAATGAGCGGGCTTTTTTACCACTCTAGTGCTTCAAGGGAATTACTCATGTCCTGCTCGGTGGTAACGGTATAAAGGTTAGTAGTCATTATATTCTCGTGGCCAAGTATCTGCTGAATAGTTGTAATGGCTGTCCCTTCCTTGACCAGCTTATATCCAAGCGTATGCCTTAACTGGTGCGGAGTAACTTCAACATTCACTCTCTTGCCATACTTATCAAGAATAAGGTTGATTGCATTCCGTTTCAAAGCCCCTCGCTGTCCTATCAATAGGAAGTCACTGTCATCTTTGGGCCTTACCGCAAGATAATCCTGAATTGCTTTTCGGACATCCTTGTTCAATGGTATCGTTCTGTTTACGTTTCCTTTGCCTATAACCCTCAAAGAGCCTTTACGTTCGGATATTTCTATATCCCGAAGCCTTATGTTGCAGAGTTCACTCACCCGAAGCCCTGTTCCAAGCAGGATTTCAATGATGCATATATGCATTTTATTCCTGTTTCTGTGTATCTCGGCTCGGAGCTTCCTCAAATCCCTTTCCTCCAATCCTTTGTATTGGCGGGCATTCCGATTCTTTACTGGTTTTATATTGATTTCATCAGGAGTTGTTCCGCTTTCATAAAGCCACTTGAAAAAGATATTGATACTGGAAATCTTTCTGTTGACTGTAACCACCGATTCACTCGTATTGAGCAAGTACTTCTTATATTCAATGGCATCAAGTTCAATCAGCTTATCAAAACCGCAATCTGTCCTGCTGGTATACCAATCAATAAAAGCCTTGCTGTCCCGAATATAGCAGCTAATAGTATTCCGGCTGCGTTCTTTACTTCTCAAATATGCTTCAAAACTACTTAAATCAAGCATATAGACACACCCTTCCTTTATTTGGTGTGTCCATGTTACCTCTGCACTGCCTTGAAGTCAACTCAAGACATAATCCTAATTATGCATTGAAATCAGGCTTGTTTCAGGCATTTTTATATATAAAACCGGCATTTATCCCGGTAAAAACTGACGACATAAGATTATTGAATATACTCCTCATCGGTTCTCGGCTGCTCATCTTCGCTGTCAATAATATCATCTTCTGTTTCAAGCTCACCGTTTATCATTTGCAGGAACAATTTCTTCCTTGCTTCCTCATTCTGGCTTGTATCCAATATGAGTTCCTTCTTGTCAGACCATTCTTCCGGCATACGATTTCTAAGGAAAAACGCTCTCGCCTGAGCTGAAGGCGGCTGATGACGCTTTATCTTTTCAATTTTGGTGCGCTTCTTGCCGTTCTTGTCCTCTTCCACAATGGTCTTGAGTTCCTCATAGTCGTAGCCGGTACAAAGCTTCAATAATGATTTTTCCACTTGATTACATAACACGCTCCTGCCCATGTTTACAAGTTCCATGAGGATTTCATGCTCTCTGCAATAACGATACCAAGTATCAGGAGAAATCGCAAGTTTACTGCAAACCTCTCTAACTGTCGCCCCATTAACCAGCCAATCCTTTATGTCAGACAATTTCGGCAGAATTACCGTATTCCACTTATCATCCTTTTTTAATATTTTCGCTAATTGTTGATGCTTTTTTGTATAATCATCCAAAGCCCACAGGCTTATATCAAGCAGCCTTGCAATTTCAGCTTTGGTGCATCCTTCATCAACCCACTTTTCTATCTCATCAAGTCTTGGTTCAACATGCGTGTAATATTTTGTAAGCACACTACTCGCCATATTTACTTCACCTCCTCAAAAAAACAAAGCAAGGAGCCTCAACCGAAGCCCCTTATCCAGGCAAACGTTATTTCAACAACCCAATCTGCTCATCAAACTCCTCAATCAAATGCTCATCCAAAGCCCAGAACTGAACCAGTTCAACGTACATATCCCTTATCTGCCTTAAATCCTCCTGGGCATCCTCTAAGCCAAGCACACATATTTTCTCATTTGCAGTTGCCAGCAAGCCCTTCAAGGTTTCCCTTATTAAGTTTTCAGTTCTCATCTCTTAAAATCCCCTTTCTTTATTTGGTTAGGTAGTACATTACCTCAAAACCAGCCTGAAAGTAAAGTTGAAATATATATCCATTTCACCCATTTATACCTTCGCCTATAAGCCGGCTATTAACTGCAAACCCAGCAACTATACCACCAATATGAAAATATCGCCTCACAAGCCCACGTGAAGCGATATTATATCGATAGTCCGTTATTTTGTTGCAATATCTACTTTTTTATCAGGCTTTTTGCCGCTTCTGAAGGCAGAGTTCCCTTCCAGGTTTTCAAGCAATGTTTTCCTTGTATCCTTGTACTCATCCCCAACCATACCAAGTCTAATAAGGAAAACCCTGAATGTAAACTTGTCGTTATCGGTATCCTTGGCTTTAGCGGAAACATGCTTTAAAGTTTTGGCATTTTGGTTTAATAATGCTACAAGCTGGGTATAGGCTTTTACCTTTTCAGGACTTGCTTCCCCTTTTAAAAAATTGAAGGTAATGGTGTTGTTATTAAAATCAAAGGCAATCCCTGGGCAGCGTTTTTCTCCAATACCCTCTATGGCTGTTTTGATATCCTCTAATGTTTCCGTTTTGGCTTCATTGATACCTATACAAAAATCATCCTCAATAATATTTGCTGTAAGCCCTAATGATTTCTTGATAAGGCCCTGTTTGCTGTAAATCATATTGACCAGATTTCTCAAGGAAATGCCTGTATGGCCTTCCATCGGAACTGCAACTTCAAAGGTTCCTGTCTCTGTTGCTGCAGGTTCGCTTGTTTTCTTTTCAATCTCTTCATTTAATATACTATCAAGCTCTACTTCTTTTCCTTTCGAAGTTGTAATCTTCCCTGCTCGGTCAATTGTGTAAGTTTCTTCCGCTGTTTCAATCTGATAAGCGAAACTCGGCACTCCCATGTACTTTGGCTCAACTCCAAAATGTTCTCCCAATACCTTAACGATTTCTTTTCTTTCCATAATATAAAACCCTCCATTTCATGATTTTGTGTACTACATTAATCACTCTGAAATCACATTAAATCAAGTAAAATGAAGGGTTTCAGGCTTTTTAAACTGTCAATTATCCTAAAAAATATTCGGACAGATAGAATGAGAGAAGACGATATTTGCTGACAATATTAGACTGCAACCTGCTCACGCTTTATGTCCACATACCTAATCTTCTCTCCATCCCTCAAAACAAAAACATCAGCATCGCTGCCGACTTTATCAATGTATCGCTTTACAATTACATCTGCATATTTTTCATCCAATTCCATCATTCTGCACCTTCTATCCGTTTCTTCACAAGCTATTAGTGTAGTGCCGGAACCACCGAATAAATCAAGCACAATATCTTTCATGTTGCTGCTATTCTTGATTGCTCTAACAACAAGCTCCACAGGTTTTGTTGTCGGATGCAGTTCAGATACAGATGGTCTGGGAATATCCCAAACATCACATTGCTGTCTGTCAGTCAATGGATGAAGCCTTGCAGAGCCATCACTCCAGCCATACCATATTGGCTCATACTTGGTATGATAATCCTTTCTTGAAAGTACCAGCCTATCCTTATTCCAGATTATTGTTGATGACCAGTGGTATCCATTCTCTTTCAAAGAAAGCATCAAGTTTCCCCACTCCTGAGCAGACATAACAATATAGGTCATGCATCCAGGCTTAGAAAACTTATTCATTACCTTAAAGGCAGAATCCAAAAACTTTTTAAATTCTTCAGTAGTCATTGAATCATTGAGAATCGTCCTTTGTTTCCAGCTTGGATGCTCTGTTGCGCCGTAATTAACATTCCATGGCGGGTCAGTGAATACCATATCTGCGAAATCTTCCCGCATTAAAGCCGCAACATCGCTTTCACTGCAAGCGTCGCCACACATTAGCCTATGTTTACCCAAAAGCCAAATATCTCCC
>JAKPAB010000126.1 GCA_029779695.1 Bacillota bacterium
CTAACATACGCTTAACCTGCGAAGGCGGTTGGCGTGGATTTTGCACAATTTCTCTCGCAAAATCCATGACAAACGCCTGAGTCAGGTTGAAGCGATTGTTAGGCAGCTCGTCATATTTATTACTATATACCTTCATCCATTTCGATTTTAGAAATATTCGGTAAACTTCTCATCTCTTTATAAAACTCTGGAATATTCAAACTTACAGGAATTCTCACAAGGACATTGACTTGAACCTTTTCTTTTTGGATTGCCTGAATAACGTCTATAGACTGGATATTTATCTTATAAATGCTTAGCACTTTTCTTATTTTTTTCGTATCAACGGAAGTTCCATCAAAATATAAGTGTATTGATTTTATTCGTTCCGGAGGAAATATGTACTTCTCAAAATAATCAAGGACGACAAGTGCAAACAGAATTATTCCCAATGCCATAAATGCAGGGACATATAATCCTGCTCCAATTGCAAGTCCAATCCCTGCAACAACCCATATTGAAGCAGCTGTCGTTAATCCTTTTACATTATTGCCAAGTTTTAAAATTGCTCCTGCTCCAAGGAATCCTATCCCAGATACTACCTGCGCAGCTATTCTTCCTGGATCTCCATTTTTCATATCGAAAAAATGCTGAGGAATATAAATAGACAACAACATCAGCAACGTTGATCCCACACAGATCAAAATATGAGTTCTTAATCCAGCAGGTTGCCGTCTGCTTTCTCTTTCAAATCCTATTAAGCCGCCAGCAATCAAGCTTAATCCCAATCTCAGCGCAGATGTACCTGCATCGATATTTTGACTAGTAAAAATGCTCATAGGAATAACTTCCTTTCAAATACATGTTTCAGTATTTAACACGAATTAGTCTGCCTAACATACGCTTAACCGGTAGCGCGTCATTGGCACGGTTTGTGCGTGAACGAGCGTAGCGAGCGGCACAAACCGTGCCAATAGCGCTATCCGGTTGAAGCGATTGTTAGAAATCTTATAGAAATCCTAAAATCATATTTATGCCATATTCTACTTCTCGTAAAATATTCGATTCTATTCTGCTTATTCGTTCTATCATTCTAGCTTTGTCTATTGCTGATAATTGTGATACAACTAGTATTGAATCTTTCGACAATCCAGATTCTTCTTTCTCAACTAAAACATTACCAGGAGCGTTCTCCAATGCAAGATTGGTAGTTAATGGTATTATGATAATTGTGCTAATCTTGCTCCTATTGAACGAATCGTCTTGAATAATTAGAACAGGTCGTCTAAATCCAGTTTCACTTCCAAATGGAATTCCAAAGTCAGCCCACCATATTTCACCACGCATCATCTTTGGTTAACCTTCGCATTGATTCTATCGAATTACTCAATATCTCATTATTCTGATCTATGTTTTTATATACGGTATTCAATCTTTCAGTAATCGCTTCCTTCTTATGATGAATAATAAATTCCTCCAAAGCCTTCACAAATAACTGGCTTCTGGGAATTCCCATAGACTGAGCGATTTTGTCCGCATCAGAGTATAA
>JAKPAB010000131.1 GCA_029779695.1 Bacillota bacterium
AGATAATTCAGCTCTCCCTTGGTATAACATGAATAACCAACTAACGAGTCATCATTTATATCATTGCCTATTTTTTTTAGTTTATCGCAATCTTCAATGGCCTTTAGAAAATCACTATCTCTCTCGCTTTCAATTTCCTGTATTATTTTTTGAATATCGATACTATATCTATTGATGTCCATTTTTACCTCTTTTCAGCACTTATTTTTACTGACAAATTGATAAATTCTTCCAATCCTAGTCTTTCTCCGCGGATATTTTCTTCAAATCCTAGAGAAGTAATTATTCTTTTAGCATCTTCTTTTGACAACCCTAAATCAGGTGAATTAGCAAGACCATTATAAAGGGATTTTCTCCTCTGAATAAATGAAGCCTTGATTACATCAAACAATAGATCCTCGGAGAATTCTTCCGAGTATTTCTGCGTTTTTCTATCCATATGTATAACACATGAATCTACTTTTGGCGCAGGGAAAAATCTTTCTGCTGGAACTTCTTCAACTATTTTTGGATTTGTATAGAATTGTACTGCAAGTGAGAGTGCACCATATGCCTTTGTTCCAGGCGTAGCTTCCATTCTCTCTGCAACTTCTTTTTGTACCATAACGGTAATGGATTTGTATTCCACGTTTCCTCTTATAATCTTCATGAGAACTGGCGTGGTAATATAGTAAGGAAGATTTGCGACGATCTTCACCGGTCTTCCTTCACTTTTTTCAGATAATAACTCAATCAGGTTAAGCTTCATAACATCATCGTTGATTATTTCAACGTTATCATATTCTTGAAGATTTTCATGCAAAATGGGAATTAATTTTTCGTCTACTTCTATTAAAAGCGCTTTTCCTGCTCTTTCGCATATTCCATCGGATAATGTACCTATGCCTGGACCGATTTCTAATACAAAATCATCCTTATTAACATCGGCTGCATCCAATATATCTCCCAAAACTGACTCATCCATTAGGAAATTTTGTCCTAGCTTTTTTTGCGTTCGAAAACCCTTCTCATTCATTAGAGCTTTTGCGATTTGGATTTTAGACAGATTTTTCATTTTTCATTTCCTTGATTTCTAAATTGGCTTCCATGTCTCTTACTTTTATATCTTTAGCTTTTTAGATTTAGACTTTTAGCTTTAGACTTTGTTTTTACATTTAATTTTGATTTTACTTTTTAACTATTGCATTTAAAATTCTTATTTTTCAAAAATACTTTTTCTGCATTTTTTTCAGTTTGTTCAATAACTGCATTTAATGGCATATCTTTTATATCGGCTATTTTCTGTGCCACATATACCAAATTTCCGGAATAATTTCTAGTACCTCTCACTGGCTCAGGAGCCATATATGGGCAATCCGTCTCAAGTAGAATCGACTCAATAGGTATTCTTTTCACCATATCGACTTTTTTAGACGCATTTTTAAAAGTTATAGCCCCGCCTATTCCTATATAATAACCCATTTTTACATATTCAACCGCTTGCTCTTCGGAATATGAATAGCAATGAAGAACCCCAGTTAATCCCATTTTTGCCTTTTTAGCCATTATTTCATAAGTATCCTTCGCAGCATCTCTCGAATGTATTATTACAGGTAGACCCTTTAAAATTGCCATTTCAATCTGTTTTTCAAACAGATTGATCTGCTTCTCTCTTAGTATTGGATCCTTTGAATAATGGTAATCCAGTCCTATCTCTCCAATAGAAACAACTTTTTCATTGTCCGCCAGTTTATTTATGGTTATCAGATCACTTTCCTCATATCCTTCAGCAAACTCCGGATGTATCCCAACTGCCGCATATATAAAATCATATCTTCTCGAATACTCAATACTCTTTTTTGATGTCACAACTGTCGTTCCAACGTTAATAATTTTTCCTACATTATGATTCCTTAAAGCAGAAAGAAGTTCTTCCCTATCTGGGTCGAACTCCTCCTCATCATAATGCGCATGTGTTTCAAATATCATATACTTAGTTATTCTTCGAGGTACTAGCTCTCGTAGAATCTCCTTTCAAAATATAAATACACTTCCGACATTATCAATATTTCCGGCTATGCCCTATCGGAACTTTAATTTTATATTCCGAATAATTAATTTTACTTTTACTTTGTGTTCTAAATAATTAACATAACTCTGAACTTGAAGGAACTTCTCTCTCTGTAGTAACAACTGAAAGTTCCTCATTTGGCCCTTCTGCTGAGAGTATCATTCCCTGTGATTCAAGTCCTGCTAATTTTCTAGGTTCGAGATTAGCTACATAGACGATTGTCTTGCCAACTAGTTGCTCAGGTTCATAGAATTTATGAATTCCAGAAAGTATCTGTCTTGTTTCATTTCCCGATTTTATCTTAAAGCAAAGTAATTTTTTACTCTTTGGAACTGCTTCACATGAAATTACTTTTCCTGATCTCAATTCAATTTTACTAAAATCGTCAATTGTAATAGTCGGTTTATGTTCCAAAGTAGTATTCTCAGAGTCAGAACCATCCTCTGTTTCTTCCGGCTGATCATCCTCTTCCGGCTTAACAGGATATACTTCATTTACCTGTTCCATAACCTTATCGAGTTCCAGTCTCATAAAAAGAATCTCAGGATCTTCTGATACTTTTGTTCCACTTATATAATTTCCAAATGTATTCAGATCATCGTATGAAACTTCCTTGCTATTTATCTGTGACATAATCTTCTCAGATGTCTCAGGCATATAGCTCTTTAGAAGCGTAGCTCCTATATTAATTCCCTCTGTAAGGTTATACAGAACCGTCTTCAATCTATCTGATTTATCAGAATCTTTTGCCAGAACCCAAGGCTCGGTCTCATCGATGTATTTATTACAACGTTTAAAGAGGTTCATAACTTCCGTAAGTGCATCAGCAATATGCAAGGAATCCATCTTGTCCTCAACCTTTGCCTTTGTTCCGGTAATCACATTTTTGAATTCTTCATCGATTTCGCAATCAACACCCTTGTTTTCAACAATACCGTCAAAATACTTATTTGACATGGAAACTGTTCTCTTCACCAGATTTCCAAGTGTATTGGCAAGATCAGAATTGATTCTTTCAACTAAAAGATCCCATGACAAAATTCCATCATTTTCATAAGGCATTTCATGTATCATAAAATATCTAATGGCATCTACACCAAATAGTTTGACCAAATCATCCGCATAAATTGTATTTCCCTTTGATTTACTCATCTTCCCGGTTCCTGTTAAGAGCCAAGGATGTCCAAAAATCTTTTTGGGCATCGGCAGATCCAATGCCATAAGAAAAATTGGCCAATATATAGTATGGAATCTGATAATATCTTTTCCAATTAGATGTAGGTCAGCCGGCCAGTCCTTTTTGAATTGATCCGTTGAATTACCATCAACATCATAGCCGATTCCTGTAATATAGTTTGTCAATGCATCTAACCATACGTATACTACATGTCTTGGATCGAAATCAACTGGAATTCCCCATTTAAATGATGTTCTTGAGACACAAAGATCCTGAAGACCAGGCTTCAGAAAATTGTTCATCATTTCATTTTTTCTAGAAACGGGCTGTATAAATTCCGGATGCTCATCCATATATTTTATAAGCTGATCAGCATACTTACTCATTTTGAAAAAATATGCTTCTTCTTTTGCCGGCTTGACTTCCCTACCACAATCCGGACACCTTCCATTTACTAGCTGAGATTCTGTCCAAAATGACTCACATGGAGTGCAATATAATCCTTCATAGCTTCCCTTGTAGATATCGCCTTTGTCATATAATTTTTTGAAGATCTTCTGAACCTGCTTTTCATGATCATCATCAGTTGTTCTTATAAACTTATCATATGAAGCATCCATAAGATCCCAGATTCTTCTGACCTCACCTGATGTTTTATCAACATAAGCCTTAGGTTCTACTC
The DNA here is from genome assembly GCA_029779695.1 of Bacillota bacterium. Taxonomy (GTDB): domain Bacteria; phylum Bacillota; class Clostridia; order Lachnospirales; family Lachnospiraceae; genus Lachnocurva. Next base: position 3,910 of record JAKPAB010000131.1, read on the forward strand.
CTGCCTCTTTAGCCTTCTCTTCGATTTTCTGACCATGCTCATCTGTTCCAGTCTGGAAAAAAACATCATATCCTTCCTGTCTCTTAAAGCGAGCAATTGCATCTGCAAGTACTATTTCATATGTGTTGCCTACATGCGGCTTACCTGAT
>JAKPAB010000151.1 GCA_029779695.1 Bacillota bacterium
CTCACTTGTTGATGCTGATTCTGATGCATTTGCTGCGCTAGTACTATCCGTATAGTTTACTGTTGATGTGGTAATTCCACCAACTTGAATGTACTTTTTTCCGTTAATATTTACATTAAAATCAGTATATTTCCAACCTTTTCCCAAAAGGTTAGTTTCTATTATATAAAAATGACTATTTTCACGAAATTCCGATTTATCTAAATAAAAATGACCATTTTCACCAAATCCCGATTCATCTAAATAATAATAATCATTTCCAATTTTTACCAATTGAAAACCATAGTCGAACCACACATCCCACACATCCGATGTTTCACTTTTACTTTTATAATCTATCGTATTCCAAATCTTTGAACCTTGCTTTTTTACAAAAACTTCTCGCCAATTTTCATTCTCATCTTTTATAACATAATGGCCATTGATAAACACCTTATTCCCGTGTTCATTTCTGTCCACAAATGTTGTATTTGACCATATTCCATTTTCACTCAAGTAATAATCATCGAGATCCAACGATATTGTTCCGTCAGAGTTTTCTGTCACTCTATTTGCTTCAATATTTTTAGCGTCAACATTCCCATCATCTTTCAGATAAAAGACAATTCCGTCTCCTGTATTAATATCTCTAACAAATAGCCTGTCATCGCCAAACTCATAAATTACTTTTGAACTGTCATCTTTATATTCATCTATCTGACCTTGAAATTTAGATGTTTTCTCAGCTGTAGCAAATTTTGCATTCGATTTTAGCAAACTTGCCTTCAATGGTGCAGCATTGGCTGTATCTGCATTACTGACTTTTAACGATGCGAATAGATCTGTATCTTCTGTTATATTTTGACTTCCAAGTACTTCTATTTCTGATTCGCTTTCTGACTCAGAAGCTGAAACAGATTCAGATGTGAGTTCTTCTTGAACTTCTGTACTGGTGGGCTGTTCAAGTTCCTCTGCAAAAACTACATTAGAGCCACTGACAATATCAGCTCCCCCAAGAGCTGCTCCGGTGATTGCAACACCCTTTAAAATGTTGTTGACTTTTTTACTCATCACATTCTCCTTTATACTATCTTATTTCGAAGATGGTTAGTTTTTCTTTTCCTTTGTCAAAAATATAGCTCTTCTTTTTACTTTAAATCAATTATATATTCTGCAACGTTATACAATTCATTATATTTTTAAATATATTGATTGTATTTTTATTGTATTGTAATGTTTTTCGATTTATTTTCGTGTTCTATATCACTTTTTATTTTTTATTTTTTTTAACTTTTATTTTTCTTTTCTCTCATTGTAAACACAATCGTTGCTGCCAATGCCAAAATCGATAGTATCAATCCTTGCACAAGCATTGGATAGTGAAGAGTTATAATTGTCTTGCCTCTATCCACTTCCACGAGATTAAATATCTCACGTATCTTCGCTTTATCTTTTTTATTTATCTTAGTACTTTCATTACTGTCTTGGTTATTATCAATATCCTCTGAGCTATAATTATCCTGATATGCAATCCCGGTATTAACTTTATCGTCATCGCTAGTTATCTTGATAGCTCTGTTCTCATAGGTGACTGACAACGGAACTATATTTGTCCTGGGAGCTTTATTCAGGCAATTACCATATGCATCTGACAAAATACTGAGAGTCTCATTATCTCTTGTCTTCATGTAATGATATGGAAGATTTAAACCTATAAAAGTAATATTTGAATTCTTTGAACTGCCCATAAAGTGTATTTTTGTATTGTTGTCATATAAATATCCAGTTTTCTCATCAAGTCCCGTAAAATATGTAGTCGACCATTTTGCTTCATCTTTGGGGAACAGCATAAGGTCATATACCTTTTTATTGATATATAATAGCGGATATCCATTTTCAAAAGAAATATTATGAGCCGTCACACCAAGGAATTTCGCTGTTCTAGTACTCTTATCCGCAGGAATTCCCTCACCTATTATAACTACATGCACTCCATTATCCGCCAATCTGGTGATCAGATCTTCCGCCTCTTTTTGATCGTTATATTTAAAAGAGGCCAGATAAACAAGTTTGAATTTTTTCAGATAATCATAAGAATAATCCGACAGATTCTCTGATGAAGCCTCTAGCATATCCGGATCATATATACAGGCTGCTGCTGCATTTCGTCCGATGATTATACCTGAGTATGTGTTTTTTGTTCCAAAATTTTTATACTTTGTATCGAGATGATAAAGGATAAAATTATGGTTTTGAGCAATTTCTGTATAATGCATATTTGTTGCTTCTTTATTCAACTTGCCAAGATCTTTGGATTTATTTTCCAAAAAATCTATTTTAATAAGAACAGAATCTGCTCCCATTATTAGGCTCCTGTTAAACAGATATGTGTAGCCACCACACTCTGCTGCTTTATTAATCAATACAATATTCTGTGCTGTAGCGGCAGATTGATAACCAGCTCCAAATACCTGTGCTACCCTTTTCTCATCTCCGGTCCCCCTTGTCAGAATATACTCACCCATAGAACCTGTAGTACTTCCGTCTATAAGTGCTATTCTCTGGGTCGTGACCTTTCTGGCAACATCCATAAGATCTGCTTTCTCAGTTTCTTCCAAACGAGTGGTAGGGCTTGTGGGTACGTCCACACGAAAGAAATTTAGAGACGGGATAATATCCAATATTATCAATCCTACAATTATAAATTGATATGGTCTCTTCAACGTCTTCCACTGAACAATGCTATATAAAACCAAGGCTATAGCTATTGATATAAACCTAAGCATCCACAGAAATTGGCTGCCAGGAAGCGCAACTATCACCTGATACATAGTATTGCTGGTACATATAAGTATGATAAATGCAGTTATAAATCCGATCTTGGCTTCCTTTTTAGCTACCAGAATACCGAAAAGCGAAATTATAACTATCGAAAGTCCTATGTAAAAATATTCATTTGGATCCTTTAATCTGATAAGGGGGTTGATCGATATAAAAAAGTTCTGAAAAAATCCCTTCATTACTTCGGATGAATCCATAGATGTTATTCCGCCTACCAGTGATGGCAATAGCCATATTCCGGGTAGTATATAACCAAGTGCCACTGCCAGAACCGTTTTTCTGGCCCTATGCCTGTTTATCCTTTTAATCCTTGCTATTAAAAGGAATAAAAGAATTGATAGTGCTATCATTCCTGCATAACCCGAATGGCAAAGAGTAATAAGTGAAAATATAACTATTATGCCTAGAAAATTTTTCCATATGACATTATTATTGCAACAAATTTCACTGGACTCATCACTAATAATAACATTTTTATCCTCAGCGAATAAATATTCATAAATATTATAAAAGAGAAGAGGTAGAAATATCATGGACAGGCTTCTCGGCAGGTTGCCCTCCGAAAAAAGTGCAAAAAGGTTATTGGGGATAAAGAACCATAAGATTCCTAGCAGCCCGCATAAAAATGTGCGTTCTTTCTTTATTCCAATATACAGCCATGACAAAGCTCCACAGAAAAACACAAGTCCTGTAAATATTAAATACCCGTTAAATATCGATCCTCTTCCAATCTCAATGCAAAGAGCTATGACATAAACCGGAAGCGGGGCCCAGAATCTCATCATCTGAACACCGTTATACCAATCAGGATCAAAAAGTGGCCAAAAATCACCATCCTTGATATGCTCATACAATACCTGTCCCTTATATAGATGTGCAAAGGTATCCGAGCCTGTTGGATAATTACCATTATGATACAAAATCGATATAATTAATACTGTAAGCCCACAAAAGACAGGCAAAAACAATAATGCTATTATATGCTTCTTTTTCATCAAAGACCTTTCTTCATGATCTTGTCAGCAACCGAATCTACAAGATCCGTTATCTTTTCATCTGATTTTTTTTCAATATGAGTGATAAAACGCTCATTTTTTTCAAAAGACAAAATATAACTCCTGGTGGGGGTCTCTGAGGCTTCCAACTTGATCAGGTCACCTCCACAATCCGCTATCACATCCTTCAACTCCATGATAAATTCTTCAGCCATATTTTCCAATGTGGGCTCTATTTTATCAAATGGTGCTATTTCATTTATCAGTCTGTTCTGGTATTTATCGAAATATTTTTCCACTACTTTTTCAAAGTTATTGAAACTCACAAACTCATTGTTTTCCGTCATAATGTCAAGAGTATATTCCCATGTATGAGGATGTGCATCGCCTTTTTTCCCATTTATTGTTATGTAATGATTGGCGTTCAGATAGAATTTGAACTTATATTCTCTATACAATACTGTATTTAACATGATATGCACTCTTTCTCGAATCTTTCGAATTCTACACTTAGACTGTTTTTAGATACAGAAGTGTCATATTCACGCCATTTCACATTCTTATAATAAGAATCTATCCTTGCCAGAGCATTTTCAGATTCATCCAGTGTATATCTCACAAACAGGATCATAAGATCATGTTCTCCATAGTAGAATTTAAGCACTTCATTATCTAATCTGTTAGATGATGCATTTAAAAACATATCTCTTTTTTTATCATCTTCAAATTCTATTCTGCAGAAAACGATCCTGTTCAAGTCCTTATCCTCAAAAGAATCTATGAACTTTTTCAGGACAATGTCCTGATATACATTCCACTTGGATCCGAACATATTATCCAGTTTATTCTCTTTATTAATTGCATCCAGCTTGAGATTCAGTGTCATTATCTTCTGTTGTTTAGCCTGTATGATGACATTTTGCTGCTGTAACAGGATAATCGCGATGACCGTTACTATTACAAACATTCCGATAATTACTACCCAAAGAATCTGAATAGCGGTTTTTGCCATCAGATATGTATTGTTATCCAAAATTATCGACTCATCAGTGAGAAGACATAATTTATATTCCTTGCCATTGTATGAAAATGAAGAGCCTGAAGCCACGTATTTTTGGTTATTTAAACCGATATACGCATGTACTATGTGATCCTTACTAAGAGCCTTTAGGAATTTTCTGGCTGAAGCCGTGTTGAACACCGTGGCCGGTGATACTCCCTTATATTTGTTGGTTTCCAGTACATTTTTTACGTATACTACCGATTGGTCCTCTTCCATTGTCCAATAGGTCTTGTCACTATTATCCAGAGTTCCAAGAATATTCTGTATGATGTCATAATTACTTCTATCCGATTGCAGATTGATCTGTTTATTGATTATCTTCACATAACCATCCTGCTGATTGGCATATATACTAAAAATACTTTTCTCATATTGTTTTAGAAAATAGCTTCCAAACAGCACTATAATAATTGCTGCTGACCAAGCTATCAGAAGCATTGCAATATATTTTTTCCTTTTGTCGGGTATCTCATCCTTTTCAGTGATATTCGTATAATCAGATTGATTTTTCACTATAGATCACTCCTCATCGTTATTAAATACTCTTTCCATTCTGGCCCTTATGTCGTTTATCCGTTTGAATTCCATCTGGATCACATTATCGACCTTATCCCGTTCTTCATGGATATTATCGGTTTTCCAGGCACTGTCAGTACCTATACTATTGATGATCCCTGCAAAACGAATAAAAAATATAACAAAATTAAAAAGCAAGAGAAGTGGTATAGATCCCCATCTCTTTTTATAATATTTCCTTATATCGGGAAAATTTTTAAGATATTTCAATATGAAAAAATAATATAAGTATCCCACTATTATATATAGTAAAAATATGACACCCATAGAATATAGGATTATCTTGCCTGAATACCCCATAAATAACAGACATAAAACTGCCAGATACCATATTGCTCTTGGAAATGCGAATGTATGATCATATACCAGTGTTCTGATGCTGGCATTGGTAAACATATTTCTGACCTTCAGTGCCTTTGATAAAAACATATGAGACACTTCGAGAGAGCCTCTCTGCCATCTCTGTCTCTGAGTATATAATTTATCTATGCTCTCAATTGGATCTACGAAAAATATCGCGTCTTCACATAGACCTACCTTGGCACCATACAGATACTTCATCTGAAAAGTAATATGTGTATCTTCACATATAGTATCGGTATTATATAACTGTGATTTTAAAACTGATGATTTTCTAAAGGCAGAAAAAGCTCCTGACAATGTATAGATCGAATTCGTCTCTGTAGCATAGTTTCTTCCTGCTAAAAACGCCTGAGCATATTCTACAAACTCCAGCTTTCTAACCAGTCTCTCAAAACCTCTTCTATATTTCTCTATGATATCAGGACGAGTAAGGATTACCCCCGTCATGCAATCTATATCCGGGTCTGTCTCAAATCTATGAACGAGATTTTTCAGTGCTGATTTTTCTAGGATACCGTCACTGTCAATATTGATTATGTACTTGCCTTCACTATTAAAAAGAGCCATATTTAAGGCTCTTGACTTGCCCTGTTTAGCATTCATCCACTGCATTCTGATCTCAGGAAAATCATTTTGACACTTTGCGTATATATCAAAACTGTTATCCTGCCCCTGATTATTAACCAGAAATACCCTTATCTTATTATTGGGATAATTGCTGTCATTAATTGATCTGATGCATGCTTCCAATGTATCTGCAGAGTTATATATTGGCATGATGACCGAAATTTCCGGATAATAATCTATATCTGGAATATTCTTTTTATCAAAATACTTTTTAATCAATAGGAAAATATTTCCAAAAGCCGGGATGATCTCCATAATGAATGGAATAATTATCCACGCAGCCCAAAATATTGCTGAATGAAGTATGTCGTTAATGATCTGTGTTATAACCAAAACCTCCTACTTTCTGTCGTTTGATCTGGGCCTTTGTAAATACCAGAAAATACAAAACAATAGATGCACCGTAGAAGAATATCCGTCCTATTAATGTATGAGCAATGTTGAAAGAGTCAGGGCCAAAAAAGTGCACCACATAACATATGATTATTATTCGAATGACATTTGTCATAAGTATGTATACCAGACCTAAAATACCTACCATTACACGTTCGATTATGGAATATACTGGGAAAAATGCTATAACTGATATATAAACTATCATTTCCAGTAATCCTGAACACTCAAAGTCTATCTGCATAGATATGACTTCTTTTAGATTCCCTATAAATATAACGCCGTACTTGAAATTCGCTTGAAATACACCTGTTATATTTCCAAATATACTGGATATTTCTGCCACAGCTCTGGCTAATGGTTCAGTCAGAACCGGTCTTACATATATCACCATGATAATAAACAGACCAACAGAACCAACTAGAAAATGCCAGAATGGTAATTTCGCCTTGGAACACACATGAATGGAATATATCCATATTAATAATACCGGAACTAAAAATAAATACTTTGCCATACGCCACTATTTCTTCTTTTCAGGTGTGCTAACAGTTACTTCTAATTGACTTTTTTCTCTTTTCCTCTGTACATACAGATATCCAATTGCAATAGTGATAAGTGACAGGATTATTCCTATGATAGGTCCTGATGATGCGCCCTGGGTAGTCAGTTTCTGATTGCCAAGATCCTGAAATCTCGCCTGAACAGAACGAAGTGAATGTTCATCCAACTTGTAATGATCTTGTATAGCTTTTGGATATAATTCGAATTCAGCTTCGACATTTTTACCCTCGTAATTCTGATTTCCTGCTGTGATCCATATCTCGCCATATACATAACCGTTCATTGTAGATGAATCGATCTTGGTATTCCCCATGGAAATAGGAGAGCTGACATCTACGAGATAATAATGCTTTGTTCCTGCATTGATCTGTCCATCGTCGCTTTTTATGATCTTTCCATTATCACTTACTTCTACTGCTGTAAGCATAACTCCATTGTCATTTCCATTTACAAAAATAGAAAAAGGAGTTATGTCATTATTGTATTTTCCGGTGCTCTTATTCTGTGCTTTTCCATAAGTATGTCCATATATCATATTGACATCATGATCAAAAAACAATGACCCTACGCCATCCGGACCCTTACCACCTGATGTGGAATAATCAATGTCCTGAACTTCAAAACCGTTCCAGTCACTGTAATTACCATCCATAGTAATATTGCCTGTATTTTTAATTGAAGTGTGTTTACCACTTATGTCTGATATACCTGATTCCAATATCTGCGTTGTATCTGTTGTACCTGATCCATAAATAGCAAACGCGAGGGAATTGGTATAATTTATATCCTTGATCTGCTCGATAGGTATCTTAAATTCATATCTGTGGGTATTATACGCTCCTGTTGATCCATTTATTATGGTTTTACCACTATCATCAAGTGCCAGATATGGCTTGCCATTGTTATATTTAACAAAAAAAGTAGTCTTTCTGTTGTTATCTGTTACTATCGCGAGCTGACCATTGCCCTTAGCTCCTGCATTTCCGATATTCCCATCATAACTATTAGAATCCTCATCCAGATATACATACAGATACTCGCCATCCCAAACTGTCTTTAGACCCTTGACATGACTATCATTGATCACTGTTGTATCTTTAAATGCCCAGTCATCGAACTTGCCGTCTATCTTTATTCCGGCATAAGCCGGACGAGTAGTCTCTCCTGTAGTTGTTCCGGGATCTGTCGCTCCTCCGGTTGTGCCCGTGTTCCCAGTATCACCTGCATTTACCACAGGTATATCTGCAGCTGCAATCTTGGATCCTACATATGAAAATGAGAAATTCGGATCTACTGCATTAAAATATGCAATCGGAACCGAGAATTCCACATCATAGCCTTCAGATGGATCCTTGGAATATGATATTGCAGATCCTGTCACATCCGACCAGTTTTTATCCTTAACACTGACAAGAGAGCCAGGAAGTACGATTTCATCGTATTTTCCCCACCCTGTTTTTTCATTATTTGAACCAATTGAATAATTGACTGAGATAGTCTGTGTAGTATGATCATACTGATTGCCAGACAGTTCATGCACGTAAAAGTAGATATTCGTGCTATCCTTTTGGACTGCCCAGTTCTTTATATCTGAAGAATTAGATGCTAGTTTGGGGATGTTTTCCCAATCCGAGAAATTGCCATCTATTGAAATTGCCGAGGCTGCCTCAGATATACTAGGTACGAGAAGTGGCATTAGAAATGGTATGATAAGTGTCGACATTACAGTAAAAACTACCAAGCAGGTAATTGCACCTGCTCTTTTAGAGATTTTTTGTTTTATATGTTTCAATTGTAGAACCTCGCTTCATGACTATAGTAGTTATCTATACATAGTTAATTATTTATATGTTTTATAATTTTTTAAGCCCATAATTGTACCGCTATATTATTATATATCAATCTTTCTCAAATTCTTTTTTCCTGTAATTTCGTCTAATATTATCTTAAAGCATCTAGTATTTTTTAGACTCTTACATATAGATGAATCATACTTCATATATCCGCAGTGAACACTTATAGCATTAAGTGCTCTAACCTTGTCCTCATCCGATAACAGTTCTTCCACCTCACCATATCCTATGATACTCTTGTATCGTGTCGTTATTACAACATCTAGTTCATCATAGCGGATAAATTCATCTGCTTCAACACATACTTTTTTACATTTATCCAAAAGATCAACTTTTTTACCTATTTTAGCTCCATGAAAATATATAACTATTTTTCCATCAATTATCTCATACCCGAATGACATGGGAACAACATAGGGAAACTGGTCTCCTCCGATACCTATCCGTACAACATCAAATTCATCCAGCATCTCAACGATTTCTTTAAAGTCTGTGACTTCTCTATCTCTTCTAATCACGTTAACTCCTTATTGCCAACTTTCATCTTCGTTTTCCTTTTGCCACTCTTTTAAACTCTCAATCGTACATAAAACTAAAGAAACTATCAAAAAGGCAAACGAATACTCCAAATATAAGACTTCCTTGGTATTAAAGAAAAATAATAATCCAAATCCGCCACCATCTATTATAAAGACAATCAACAATTTATATGCCTGATTAAAGTTTGAGCTTATAAATAAAACAGGGATCAGAATTACTGTTACTAAAGCATAAAATGAGAATTGTGCCGGAATCTTGGTTGCAAAATATATCACTACTGTAGCAACTATTACTGCGATTGATAGCAGTATATTATTCTTTTTCATTTGTCACACCCCCATGATTAGTCATAATACATCACTGATTTATAAATCATGTTCTATAGCTACAGAATATAAGAATTCACTTAAAAATACAAGCTACACTTAAGGGTTTTCTACAAATAAATCTGTCCACCTGTTTTATCAAAAACAGGTGGACGAATAAAAGATTACTTTATATATCAATTCATACAACTCTTTATAAATTCTGCATAGGCTCTGGCTCCTGCCTGATTCAGATGGATACCATCACTTCCGAAATACTCCGGATGAGCTGCCCCTTCTGATGCCCAGTCAATAACCTTGACATTGGAGTACTTTGCTGCAATTCCATCTATAGCTGCATTAGATTGTTGCTGCCATGTAAGATGTTGTCCAAATGCCTTGACCCAATAAATAGTTCTATCCGGTCCTAGATAATCTATTAACTGAGAGCCAGTATCTGTGGTAAATGCGCCATTTGTTCCAAGAGCAATTACTACCGTACTTCCTATCTTACCTTCATTAGCTAATCCCTGTAAGATCGGAAGTGTATTTCTGACCTGTCTGGATTCTTTGGCATCAACATAACAATTTGAAAATGTGTTCAAAAGCGCTTTGGATGCTCCAAGCATTACAGAATCTCCCACAAATGTGGTGTCATAGCTAGTCGTAGCTGCATCCTTATCTGCATCATCCGCCTGATCTGATTTACTAGCCGTTGTTGCGTCTGCCTGTTTTGTTTTATCTCCAGACGTTACCTTGGTACTGTTTCCGGAAGTATCTGTACTTCCGTTCTTGGAATCCTTGTTATCTGTAGAAGTCTTTGCAGACTTAGTCTCAGACTTTGTTGCCTTGTGTTTTTTATCCTGTTCAGCCAAAAGCTTGCTATTTTCTGCCAGTTCATTTTGAAGTTTTGTAACATCTTCATCTTTGACTGCGCCATTTCCTGGGTTAAGTGCTGCGATCACTAGACAAGTCACCATCAGTGCTGCCATAGATATAGCCTTGTATTTTATCTTACTGTCCTTTTTCTCAAGCTTTAGTTGCGAAACATAGTGTATCAACATTCCAGCCAGAAGTATCAGGACTCCCTGTATGATATAGCTGTAAAAATGATCATTTAATTTTCTATATCCAAATATAAAAATGATTGGGTACATAGCTATATAAAATTCATAGCTCATCCTGCCGATCCATCCCAATGGACCATCATCAAATGCATATCCAATCCCGAAGGACTCGGGTTCTTTTATCAAAATGATGACTATGACAGCCGTCAATACGGTATAGAGCTGCATCCCTCCGATGTATAGATATTGGCTCTCGCCCCCTAATAGAACTACCATCGCCAGCATAATTACTGCAATCGGAATAACAAGTAGCAGCCTCTTGGTTCTTCTGCCTCTGCTCCTTCTCTCCCTTTCATACAACGTCATCAGACGTTCTTCATCCTTATCATGGAATATTCTCGATCCACCTCGCTGCAATATTCCGATCAATGATCCAACCATAAGCGAGAACAGTCTGGTATCCGTTCCATAGTATAGTCTAGAAACATCCTGTCCCGGATGATACAAAACCAGCATTGGTATAAATGTTAGAATTGTTAGGATCGTATAAAAAAATGTGGCGGCTTTCTTGCCAAAATGATCCTCTATCTTGATATATAAGAATATAAATAGTGGAAAAATCACATAAAACTGAAGCTCAACTCCCATAGACCACAGATGTGTATACGGAGATGAATTGGTCAGCCTGGTAAAATATGAGGCATTCATCATGATCTGTCTGACATTATATGTACCGTCAAAAATAGATATGATCTCTCCAATGCCACCATTCAGACTATCCTGAGCAAAAAGCACTGTAAAAACTGTTATTAAAGCAGTACCTACAATAAGAGGAGGATATATCCTCTTTACTCTTTTTATGTAAAATTTAAATACGTTAAATTTATCATTATCAACATCTGACAGCACACTTACAGAAATCAGATATCCTGATAATACAAAAAATACTACAACGCCTAAATATCCGCCCTGAACAACAGCAGGGAACATATGAAAAAGTATTACTCCGATTATTGCAACAGCACGGAGTGAATCCAGTCCCTGAATATGTCTTTTTTCCATAGCAGAACTTCCCAACCTTAACAAAAAATTAAATAATGGCGAAATACTCCATGGCATTTCTGATTCCATTATTTTCAATATCAGTAGTTATATAATCTGCATATTCTTCGAGCTCAGTATCATGCTTCTCCATTGCAATTGAATTAGCTCCACACATAAACATGGACAGATCATTGGTAGAATCTCCGAAAACATAAGCATGTTTCTTGTCAATCCCTAACTTCTTGAGAACAATGTCAATAGCCGTTCCCTTATCCATTCCAATAGGTGACGCCTCATAAAATCCATCATGCCTATCCAACATTATATATCTGTCGCTAAACTGCTTTTCAAACGAAGATACATCCGATGTCTCATCAGATTGAATACAGAATTTTGAAGCTTCGTATTCATCTCCATCCTGAAATATCTCACAGCCTGAACCTACTGCCAGTTCCTTGACATTTACCATAACGGGAAATCTGGAATACTCTACGTCAGTATGATAATACACTCCGCGGGTTCCTTCAATAATAAGATCTACATTATATCTGTCTGATGCGTCCTTCAGTTCGTTCTTTTCACTTTCAGGCATGAGATAGTAGTGAATTCTCTCGCCCTCATAGATGATCTCCGTGCCGCACCCAGCCAGATAGCCATCCACTTCAATTTTATTCTTGATGTTTTTCAACATTCCCATGCAGCGTCCGGAATTTATAAATACTAAATCTCCGTTCTTTCTGCACTGCTTGATAGCATCATAAGCAGACTGTGGAATATCTCCTTTTTCATTTATCAAAGTACCGTCAATATCAAAAAATAATGCATTTCTCATATAAAAATAGCCTAACTAAAACTTATAAATACAACAATAACCAACCAATACAGTAACATGATCTCCCTAAGCTTAACTTAACTAACTAATTAATTAAATAATTAATTAATTAAAATAGAAGAATCCCTAATATCACTCATCCTTAAGCATCTCATCCATTGTGTGCCATCCAAGAACCGCACACTTGGTACGAGAAGGCATGTGTGAAATATCTTGAAGAATAGAAGCTTCTTCCAGTCTGTCCTTTTCTTCCTCAGTGACCTTGCCTGTTATCATTCTGATAAAAATATCTGCCAGTTCCTTGGCTTCCTTAATAGGCTTGCCAATTATTATATCAAGCATCATATCACATGAAGCCTGTGAAATAGCACATCCATCACCTTCAAAACCGCCATCTGACACAATACCATTTTCAACTCTAAGGTTGAGATTGATATCATCCCCACAAGAAGGGTTTACACCCTCTAGTGTAAAATTGGCGCCATCTATTTTGTGTTTATGGACCGGATGCATATTGTGATCCGTTAAAATCTCATTATAAAAAGTATTCGCCATAGCTACCTCCTCAATCATCTAGTTTCGTAACAAATAGCCTAGTCGGCATATCCCATCTCAGACCTGATGTTTTTAAGCGCGCTTATGAAAATATCAATGTCCTCTTTGTCATTATAAAAAGCCATGCTGGCTCTGGTTGTAGACATAGCTCCGAGGAACTTATGAAGTGGCTGAGCACAATGATGTCCGGCTCTTACTGCTACACCGTTCGAATTGAAGATTTCTGCTATATCGTGAGGGTGAACATCATCTATCGTAAATGTGATTATTCCATGATGATCTTCAGGATCAGAAGCTCCAATGATATTGACATGTGGTACCTCTGCCATTTTCTCCATAGCATACCTAGTGACTTCCAGTTCTCTCTTTTGGATCTCATCCCATCCGAAGCGTCTCATAAAATCAATTGCTGCAGAGAGTCCTACGGCTCCTCCTACATTAACTGTTCCTGCTTCAAATTTGTGAGGTACCTCATTATAAGTAGCTCCCTCAGTAGTAACATATTCGATCATCTCTCCGCCATACAAGAAAGGAGGCATCTTTTCCAAAAGCTCCTTCTTAGCATACAAAACACCGATTCCCATAGGAGCAAACATCTTATGTCCTGAGAATGACATGAAATCACAGTCCAGATCCTGGACATCTACCGGAATATGAGGAACACTCTGAGCTCCATCTACGGAAATAACTGCACCATTCCTATGCGCGATCTCCGCAAAAGCATTAACATCATTCAATCTTCCAAATACATTACTGATCTGAGTAACTGATACCAGCTTTGTCTTATCAGAAATAGCCTCTTCAAGTCTTTCCGGAGGCAGATTACCATCCTTTTCAGGATATATGTATGTAAGCTTACATCCTGTATGTTTTGCTACCTGCTGCCATGGAAGCATATTACTGTGATGCTCCATGATAGTAATTATAATTTCATCTCCCTCATGGAGAAAATTCATTCCATAGCTGTATGCAATGAGGTTTAGACTCTCTGTAGTATTTCTTGTAAATATAATTTCCCTATCGGATGCAGCTCCGATAAAATCAGCAACCTTGGCTCTGGCATTCTCATAAGCATCTGTTGATTCAATTGAGAGCTCATACAATCCTCTCATAGGATTGGCATTGCTCCTTCTGTAATAATCATCTACTGCCTTGATCACGCATGGTGGTCTCTGAGTCGTAGCCGAATTATCAAGATACGTAACTTGTCTCTCTTCAAGAACTGGGAAATTTTCCCTTATTTTTCTATCTTCTATAGTCATTAATTATCCTCGTTATTTAATAATTCACATCAAAGATGCCTTGGTTTCCTCATCAGGAATAAGGTTGATGATCGAGTCAACCCTTGCCTTGGCCATCATCTCATAGATGGCTTTTTCATCCATGCCTCTTGACTGCATGTAGAATAGAAGGTCCTCATCTATTTTTCCGATGGAAGCACCATGATTACCCTCAACATCCTCTTCATCACAGAGGATAACCGGGATAGTCTTGTTTATCACATCATCGTCCATAAGAAGAACATTCTCCAGTTCATTTCCCTTAGCACCACTGCAACCTCTATGGAAGTCAATGGTTCCACGAAACGTCTTCTCAGAATTATCCCTGAGTACTCCTGAAACATTGATATCAGAAAGGGTCTTCTTACCAGTATGGTCAGCAACTGTATTGATGTCCAGCTTGGAATCCTCAGTCAGGAGATATCCCATGTCTGATATCAAATGGCTCTTCTCCCCTGAAAGGGATGTGAAATTGCCGTAATAATTGTTTTTTGCTCCCAGTATCAGCTGGATAAGCTGAAAAGTTCCGCCTTCTTCAACCATTCCTCCGAGATCATTCATAAATGAGAAGTTTTCTCCCAGTTTATTGATCTGAACAAGAGTAAGCCTGGCTCCTTTTTTTACCTGATACCTGGTCTGAACGCAAGCCGAGATCTCCTGATCTCTTGGACCGTTATAATTCATTACTACTGTAAAATCAGATTGTTCCTCTGCGATGAGCTCGAATCCATTGATGCTGTCCTCTGTAAAATCAAAGGTCAGTCTGGCAATTCCGTTACGCTCTTTTTCTGTCATTTCGAAGCCTCTAAGCTTCTTTATCTTAATCCCGGAATTCTCTACAAGAGTAGTGACATTCTCTCCCATTCCTGTTCTAATCCCGGTTATTGTAAATCCATCCTCTTCACCAGACTCTACGTTGCCTTGAATATCCTGAAGAACATCCGTATCTGTTCCCTGGGGAATCCTGTCGACAGATGCATCATTCATATGAAGCCAGTTCCATGTAAGCGAGGGGATCCTATTTACCTTAAAAATATTTGTATCCATTTTTCCTCCTAGCCTATAGCACCCTTCATCTCGAGTCCAATGAGGTTATTCATCTCTACCGCATATTCAAGTGGCAGTTCCTTGCCGACATTATCGGCAAATCCTCTTACGATAAGGGCCTTTGCATCGTCCTCAGTCATGCCCCTGGACATCAAATAGAAAACAACATCATCACTGATTCTTCCGATCTTGGCCTCATGTCCTACATCTGCATCGCTGGTTCTAATGTCCATAGCCGGAATTGTATCTGAGCGTGAGATGTCATCCACCATAAGTGACTGGCATGATACAGCTGATTTTGAACCCTTGGCGTTTTTTGCGATTACAATAGCGCTTCTAAACGTACTTATCCCACCATCTTTACTAATAGATCTGGTATTGACGTAGCTCGAAGTATGAGGTGCACTATGAACCACCTTACATCCTGTATCTAGGTTCTGTCCCTTTCCGGCAAATGTCACTCCGGAGAACTCCGATCTTGCGCCCTCGCCAGCCAATATGCTCATTGGATAGAGATATGAAACATGAGAACCGAATGAACCTGATATCCACTCGATCTTGCCGCCTTCCTCTACCTTGGCACGTTTTGTATTCAGATTGTACATATTTTTGGACCAGTTCTCGATGGTAGAATATCTAAGCGTAGAATTCTTACCTACGTACAACTCAACACATCCTGCATGGAGATTAGCCACATTGTATTTCGGTGCTGAACATCCTTCTATGAAATGAAGGTATGCGTCATCATCCACAATTATAAGAGTGTGCTCGAACTGACCTGCACCTGCAGCGTTGAGACGAAAATACGACTGAAGCGGTATCTCAAGTCTAACACCCTTCGGTACATATACAAACGAACCACCTGACCATACTGCTCCATGAAGTGCAGCAAATTTGTGATCTGTTGGTGGTACAAGCTTCATAAAATGATCACGGATCATCTTCTCATATCTCTCATCACGCATAGCGCTTTCGAGGTCTGTATATACTACGCCAAGGTCCGCAACTTCTTTTTTTACATTATGATATACAAGCTCTGAATCATACTGAGCTCCTACACCGGCCAGAGACTTCTTCTCTGCCTCCGGAATACCTAGCTTGTCAAATGTATCCTTGATATCCGTAGGGACATCATTCCAGTCAGTCTGCATACGTCTGGTATTAGGCCTTACATATGTGACTATATTATCCATATTAAGACCTTCTATAGAAGGGCCCCATTCCGGAACCGGTATCTGATTATATATATCAAGAGACTTCAATCGGAAATCCCTCATCCATTCCGGATCTCCCTTTTCTTCTGATATCTGACCTACGATCTCGGGAGTCAATCCCTCATTGACCTTGTATGCATCATCCTCAGAATAACGAAAATCATACATACTTCTGTCGATATCTGAAATAACTGTCTTTTCCTTCATCGACTGCCTCCGTTAGTTTTTTTCATATTTTTCAAAACCATTGGCATTGATCTCGTCTACTAATGAACGATCTCCCTCGCCTACGATCATACCATCTACCAATACATGAGTCTTATCTACATCAAGAGCTTCAAGTATCCTAGTGACATGGGTAATGATTATAAGCGCTCCACCAACCTGCTTCTTATACTCGCTGATCCCAAAAGAAACAGTTCTGGTAGCATCTACATCAAGTCCTGAATCTGTCTCATCCAAAATAGCCAGTTCAGGTTTCAGCATCAGTAGCTGCAGAATCTCAGCCTTTTTCTTTTCTCCTCCGGAGAATCCCACATTCAGATCCCTATCAGCATATGACGGATCCATGTTGAGAAGCTCCATTGTCTCACTAAGCTGTTTTTTAAAATTCCAAAGTTTAATATGCTCTCCTGTTTTATTCTCTAGCGCAGTTCTTATAAAATTGGCAAGAGAGATTCCTGGAACTTCTACAGGATTCTGAAAAGAGAGGAATATCCCTGCCTTAGATATCTTATCAGTAGACTGACCTGTAATATCCTCACCGTTAAATGTGATTTTTCCACCGGTTATCTTATATCTTGGATCTCCAAGAAGCGCAGAACCAAGCGTTGATTTTCCTGCTCCATTAGGACCCATTATTACATGTGTCTCGCCAGCTCCGACAGCCAGATTGACTCCATGCAGAATTTCCTTATTGTCTTCTCTTACGGCAACCGAAAGATTAGAGACATCGAGAATATTTGATGCCATTATTTTTATCCTCCTAATTCCTATAGGAATACTATACTATAATTTTGCTACAAACAAGTTGTATTATAAACGAGGCAGTATTGAAATACAATACTGCCTCCTTATAATTAATTAATTTTTAATTTTCTTTCAAAATACTGTAAAGTGCCTTTCGCATAACTTCCGCTTCTTCTCTTGACAGACATATAGTTCCGCCCATCTGCTTCGGAATGTCTCTGGCTTTATTCCTTAGTTCCATTCCTTTTTCAGTTATTTTTATAAAAACAACCCTCTCATCATCTTTGCTTCTGGTTCTGGTGAGAAGTTCTGCATCTTCCATCTTTTTTAGAAGTGGTGTCAGAGTTCCTGTATCTAGGAAAAGTTTCTTACCAAGGTCCCCTATTCTCATTTCCTTTTCTTCCCACAGCACCATAAGGGTTATATACTGAGTATATGTAATATTAAGAGGCTTTAGATACGGGGTATATGCCTTGACTATTTTTCGACTAGCCGCATAGAGAGGAAAACAAAACTGATTTTCAAGCTTCAGACAATCATAGCACTCTTCATTTTTTTTCATAAAACACCTTTCGTTATTATCGGTTCCAACTATATCTATTCATTATTATATTGTGCAAAATATAATAAGTCAATTTTTTTATGCTCTTTTGTATTTTATTTATTCATCTTCATTTATTAACTTTATTTCGAGCCTTATTTATCGGATCTATTTTTTGATCCATCAGAGTTCTCTTCTAAATATTCTTCGATTATTCTAGATGCCAAAATAGCCTTTATAGACTTTAAGGCCCTGTCTACCGATTCTTGTTTTCGTTTCTCATCATCCTCTATTTCGCGAAGTTTCTTATTCTCTTCAATCATCTCATGAAGTCTTTTTTCTCTTCCATTTCCATTGGTCCGTTCATAGCGTTCTCGTTCTTCCCTGGCTTTTTTTCTAAAAGAGTTTTGTAATAAAGCTTCCGAATCCCCTAATATTCGAGGTTCTGCACTTCTGTCAGTATTAATGTTTCCATTAAAATTAACGTTTATGTCAGAACTGCCGGCCTTGTATACAGGAGAATATGAACCTATAGTCGGATATATCTCTTCTTGTCCTTTTGTGAGGAAATCATAGGCCTCCACAACAGAATAATACTTATATATAGTTTTATCATCAGGCTGGTTATCAGGATGGTATTCCTTTAATAGTTCGTGGTATGCTTCCCTGATTTTTTTATCATCCGATTTATTATCAATACCCAGAATCGAAAGTGCCTGTTCTCTTGAATGTATGCTCATCCCATATACCTGTCAGACTATAATTGATCTTACTATAATTAATCTTGTACCAATTCATTTTACCAGCAAATTTACCTTTTTACTCGTAATGAATTTTATCTTACATGATAAAACACGATAAAAAGATCACACTTTTTTATAACAGCTCAATATCTCACCTATAAAATACAAAGACCCAAAGGCAATTAACTTTTCATCTCTTTTTTTTGCCTCTTCCATAGAAGCACTTATTGCATCAGACGTATATTCAAAAAATCTTGCTTCTTTTCCCTTGCTTTGAAGCTCATCTGCCAGCGTCTTGCCACTATATGCCCTTACGTTATCCACTGTCACCGTAAAAAACATATCTGCTATAGGATATATAAGTTCATACATCTCGCTATGATCCTTATCGCTTAAAACGGATGTAAGAAATATAAATTTTTCATTTGGGTACATTTCCTGCAAACTATCTCTAAGTGCTTCCACACCATTTGGATTATGTGAGCCATCTATTAAAAATACAGGATTCTTGGACAGATACTGCATCCTGCCTGGCCAATTAACGTTCTTTAGTCCCGATTTAATAGCCTTCTCTACAAAATCTTCCATACAATATTTCGTTGTTGCAGCTGTACGGTTATCCCTATCACTTAACCCTGATTCCCTTGTTTCTGCGGCGCTGCTATTTCTAACACTTAATCCTGATTCCCTTGATTTTTTGTCCCAAAGATCCCGATCTCTATCCATCAGAACCTTTATCACAGCGACAGCGTTTTTCATATTCTCACTTTGATAAGTTCCCTTTAATGACAGTTCATAGCCATCTATTGGAGTATCCTCCGAATAAACAATTGGAACCTCTGATTTTTCAGCCTCTTTTTTTATAACATCTGTAGCTTCCGAGATATTCTCTCCCAGTACAAGAACGGTTCCCCTTTTGATTATCCCAGCCTTTTCCGCAGCAATCTTCGAAATCGTATCTCCCAACAGTGCTGTATGATCCAATCCTATTCTTGTAATGACAGATACTTCCGGTACCTGACATATTCCGGAAGTAGAATCCAGCCTGCCACCGATCCCGGTCTCGAGTATCACATAATCAGGATTCATCTTTTCGAAATATAAAAGAGCCATCATTAATGTATCATCAAACATCGAAGACTCTTTATAAACCTCTGTCTTCATAAGTTTTTCGCCTATCCTGCTTATATCCTGATCAGGAATGTTGCATCCGTTAAATTTAATTCTTTCGTTAAAAACCACAAGATGCGGGCTAGTGAATAGTCCGGTACTATAGCCGGCAGCCCTGAGTATCTCCTCAATTGCTGCTGCTGTAGAGCCCTTTCCATTCGTGCCCGCAACATGTATGATTCTCATCCCCTTTTCCGGCATTCCGAAAATCGGGGTGTATATTTTCATTATATCTCGACCGCACTTTTTTCCAAATCTTTTTTTACTATAAAGTGAATCGATAAATTCTTCTGTTTTCATCTAAGTCTAAACCACCAATATAACTCCACCATCATTCGCATACATGGAGCTTACT
The DNA here is from genome assembly GCA_029779695.1 of Bacillota bacterium. Classification (GTDB taxonomy): domain Bacteria; phylum Bacillota; class Clostridia; order Lachnospirales; family Lachnospiraceae; genus Lachnocurva. Next base: position 20,917 of record JAKPAB010000151.1, read on the forward strand.
CCTCTGGTGTCAATAATTATTATTTCCTTAAATGTAGCCTTAGCTTCTAACTTGTCCTTTAACATATTGGCTGTATTTGGACAGTTGCAATGTGAAATTGCCAATGTCTTGCTCTGGGTATTGGGCGTATCGTTAATCACGCACTCCACCATCTTATCCAATGTCTTGGCCATTCCTCTTCCTGTTCCCAACTGTTGGATGCTTCCCTCCGGTGTGGATCCCATTACCGGCTTGATATTAAGTGCAGTTGCGATCATTGCCTTCATAGTTCCTAATCGTCCTGCTTTTCTAAGGGTTTCCAGCGTCTCCAAGACAAAATAAGTATGTTGTTCTTCTATATATTGATTGACTTCAGAAACAATATCCTCAAAATCCATTACTTTTTCTTCAAGCTGAGCTATTCTCTGGCCTATAAGACTCTCGCCAATAGATGCCGACTTAGAATCAAACACATGAATCTTAACTCCAGGTCTCTCATCCTCATATTCTTCTAAATATAGATCTCTTGCAAGGACCGCGCTGTTATATGAACCGCTCAATTTTGCAGACAGCGTAACCACATAAATATGATCAGCTCCCTCCATCGCATCCATATATGTCTGTGGTGAAGGGCATGCCGACTTAGGACTAGTCGGTGATGCTTTGACCTTTTTCAAAAAAGACGCCTGATCAAACGTATCATCATCAATAATCTCTTCTTCGCCAATCTCAAGCGTAAGAGGTATGCTGGCAAAATGATCATTATTCTGCATATAGTCAAACAGCTCTCCACAACTGTCTATTAAAATTTTATACATTCTTCCTCCGTTCCTTACGATAAGGACTTGTAATAATCTTGACACATTATAACCGAACTATAGTCCTTCGCCAAGTAAAACGTTTGAATTACTTATACATTATATCACAATTCTAAGCTACAGTTAGATATACAATACTATAAAAATATATTTATTTATCTATCACATATATGACAATATTCTGCCATACTCGCGTAATTATCTGCAGAAAAATGGCGGTACGTCGTATGACATACCGCCAATAATTTCAGTTTTGTTTATTCAGTCACTATCTGTAGCTAAGCTGATATAGATTTCTTCGAACAAAACCTTTTTCAGTTCAACTACTTAGCAGCTGTTACATTAACAGCCTGAGGTCCTTTAGAACCATCGATGATATCGTATTCTACCGCTGTGCCCTCTGGAAGAGTTTTGAAACCATCCATAGCAATGCCTGAGAAATGAACAAATACTTCATTTCCTTCCTGATCAGAGATAAATCCGTATCCCTTTTTGTCGCTGAACCACTTAACTGTACCTCTCATGTTGAAAGTACCTCCACAAAAAAATATAACGCGTCGGTTACCGATTTCCGACTTTATTTAAACTATCACATTTTAATGTAAAAGTAAAGCAAATTTAAATAATATTCCAATTGAATTCATTATTGTGCAGAAATTTTTGAATACATTTATCCCAGCTTTTATCAACACTTTTATCAAGGGAAAACACTTTCATCGCTGTTCCATCCACTACGTTAAGGGAACCACTGCGAAACGTCACATTCATAAACAGACCTGATATATTGCTTGCGGGAGTACCCGAATCTTCTGCAATTATTTTGACTAATTCGTTATCGGCTTTATATACAAATCTGAAAAAATCCGGTGTATTCTTTCCCTTGATTGCCTCCAGTATGATATGTCTTATTTCTCCATAATGGACGCAGTCTCCCTGGGACATTCTTTCTTCCAGCTCTTCTGACGAAAAGTATCCATTTTCCAAATGCCCGTCAAAGTGTATCCTCATGCTTCCATGCAGATCTCCCTCTTCCAGAAGAAAATTGTCGAATTTTTCTGACAAAAGCATTTTATTCATGAAATTTTTAACGTCAGTGATTTCCCAATTTTCCATATATACTTATGCGTTTCCTTCTGCTACTTTCTGGGGCTTTGGAAGTGCCTTGTCAGCGGTTCTCATTTCAATAACAGGCCCACCTTTTTTCTCTACATAATCTTCCGTAATGGTAACTGTGCCTATTTCATCGTCCTTGGGAACTTCATACATTATATCCAGCATAAATTCTTCGATTATGGCACGAAGGGCTCTGGCTCCCAGTTCTCTCTTCTGTGCTTCCTTGGCAATTGCATGAAGAGCGCCATCAGTGAACTTCAGATTTACTTCATCCAGTGCCAACAATTTTTGGTACTGCTTCAATATAGCATTCTTAGGTTCTTTTAAGATTCTTACCAGCATTTCCTCATCTAGTGGATTAAGAACGCTTATAACCGGGAGTCTTCCGATAAACTCGGGAATCATTCCAAAGGTTTTCAGATCCTCTACCGTTACCTTGGTCAATATATTTTTATCATCATCATATTTGTCCTTGAGATCTGAAGCAAATCCCATGGAGGATGACTTATTCAATCTTTCCTTAATTATATCAGGGAGATCCGGAAAAGCTCCTCCACATATAAATAATATATTTCTTGTGTTGACCATAGCCATAGGAACCATAGCATTTTTTGAGCTTGCACCTACCGGCACCTCTATCTCCGTTCCCTCTAAGAGTTTCAGCATTCCCTGTTGAACAGACTCACCGCTGACGTCTCTCTGGTTGGTATTCTTTTTCTTTGCCAGTTTATCAATCTCATCGATAAAAATAATTCCGGTTTCTGCTTTTTCAATATCATTGCCTGCCGCAGCCAAGAGCTTTGATACAACGCTTTCAATATCATCTCCGATATATCCTGCCTCAGTAAGTGATGTTGCGTCAGCAATGGCAAGAGGGACATCTAGAAGCTTGGCAAGAGTTCTTACCATGTAGGTTTTTCCACTTCCTGTTGGTCCCAGCATAAGAATATTTGATTTTTCAATTTCTATCTCATCCATTGTATTGGTAGCTACTCTCTTATAATGATTATAAACTGCCACAGACATGATTTTTTTTGCTTGATCCTGTCCTATCACATATTCATCCAATTTCGACCTGATCTGATGTGGATGTGGAATATCATGAATAGAGAATACCGGTTTGATATCATTTTCTGGTTTTTTTTCTGCCTTCTTCTTTTTAATCTTCTGAGAATTAGGAAACATATCCGACAGATCAGACAAGTTGATCATTCCAAAATTAGGGAAACGTGAAAAATCCACATTATTTAGATTGTGCATGTCATCATTTGATGTACTGTTTTCGCCGTCTGCTTCCTGATCATTCTTTTTATTCTGATCTTCCTTTGTGATAGTCTGTCCAGGAAAGCCAAAAGAAAAATTATCCCCAAAATCAAAATTACTGAGATTGTCGAAGGTCTTTTGCATACAATCATTACATATACATATATTGTTCGGCATATGTATCATCTTACCTGCTGTTCTCTCAGGTCTATGACATATATAACATACATCCTCATACTCTGATTCTTTTATCTCTGTTATATTGTCACCGCCATTTGTAGTTTTATTTTCTACAGAAGATCCATCAGTATTTGCAGGTGTGTCATCATAGGTTTCATTATTATTTTCAAATTCTTTATCGTCAGCCATCAATAGCCCTTTCCCGTTATTAACATATTTATAACGTATTTTTACTTTAATTTAATGTCTTGATACTACTGGTTTATATAGACATTAGTTCATTATATGAAACTATAATCTACATCACAATTAAAAAAGCAAAAGTTAATAAAACTTTCAGATTCTTATCTTTTTATCTTTTTATTTCTTTATAGCTCTCATCAAAAAATGAAAGTATCCAGTCGTAAAAAAGAGCTCTTTCTTCATCATCAGCAGCATATATCTCATGCCCGGATCTAGGAAACTGGACTATAAGCGTGTCCTTGGAATAACCCGCAAACATCAATTGCTTCTTGGCATTAACCAGCTTATCGCATCCAGCCTGCATGAGTAATATCGGAATCGATGCGCTTTCAGCATCATCCATAGATGCCTTTTCCATCTTTTCTGCTTCGATCAGCCATCCATTGGTCACTCCTGTACTCCGGCAATACTTATTATTCTCTCTATATCCAGAATAGGCATTAAATCTAGCCCTAGACCTGTCGTGAGATTCTTCAAATGTACAAGAACCTTTATAACCATGCTGCCCTAATGCGTATTCACTTTCCCTGTGTCTTTTCTTGTTAATTGTCAAAAGTATCCTGACCATCAATCTGGGAATCTTATACTTCATTTCAAACATGGGAGATGCTAATGCTGCTGCCCTATAGGCCTGGGGATGGACCTCTGCAAATCTTCCTGCAATGAGCCCTCCCATAGAATGCCCCATCATAAAACGAATATCAGATCTGGTTTCTTTATTAACGATATTCCAAAAGAAATCCCATTGGTCACGTATATAATCGTCAAATGAATCTACATGAACCTTCTCACTATCCTCTAACAATCTGTCTGATTTTCCGAATCCTCTTTGTTCTAGGAAAAACACACTATATCCGCCTCTCAGCAGATAATAAGTTGTCTCCTCATATTTTTCAAAATACTCTCCCTTGCCATGGATCAAGTTAATTGAAGCTTTTTCCTCCGGTGCTATAAAAAAGAGATAATGGAGTTTTATATTGTCATAAGTATCCATATATCCTTCTGTCATATACCTATATATATATGGTCTGACCGTATCTTTCAGTTCTTTTTCAAAATCATCCTCACCGATGTATGGTCCATGGTTTCTTATGTCTGACATTTGTTCCTCGGTTCTCTTAATATTTTTTTCAACCCGGTAATTGTATCATCCGAACTGCATAAATTCAATTTAGTATATTATAATTTGACTTTATC
>JAKPAB010000155.1 GCA_029779695.1 Bacillota bacterium
TTACCACTGCATCAGCAATGTTGCCCTTCATATTTACATCATATGTAATTGTACCTGTATAGTTCCCAGTTCCTGTAATTGTTACCTTTCCCGTCCCTGGATAAGTACAAGCCTTGGTAGTTATACCAAAATCTGTCGGAGAAACCAATGGTGTGCTATCCTTGCTTCTCGTTATTCCGAGATTAGCCAGCTTATTGTTTAGATCCGCAGATGCGAATCCACCGCTACCATCAGATGCTAATGTAAAAGTCTTACCGCTTATTGCATCCTTTTGGTCAATCGTAAAACGCAGAGCATCAGAAATATCACCAACTATATTAAATGCTGGTTGTTGTTTCAATGTTCCACTATATTTACCGATTCCACTAACAACAACTGTTGCTGTTCCTGGATATATGTTGTTACTCCAGTCAACTTTGTAATCTGTACCTGCTACTAATGTCTTTCCATTATCCGTTACCGTAAAATCAGGAGTCTTAGCTGTTCCATCATATGTCTGATTTTTTATTGTGGATGCCGTGGCATTATCCAAAGTTCTCTGCGTAACAGAAAAGTCTGCCGACCTAGAACCATAGTATGTTCCAGTCTTAATATATGTATCATCTGGCTGTTTGACCTTAGAACCAGTTCCTTTATATGTGATTGTATATGTTCCGATCCCGGTGTTTGCCGTATTGTTAAGCTGTAACTTTGCAGTACTTCCTGAATACAAAATAGTATAATCCGTATTCGGTGTAAGAGCTGTTCCACCCTTTGACAGTGTAAATGTATAATCCGTACCAGCTACAAGATTTGCGCCATATGCGTCTAATACAGAATCTATTGAAATTGCACCATCCTGATATGAAAATTTTGGAGGATTGGCACTATCATATTTTGACGAATTAATAGTTGCATTAGAATTGGCTATATCCACTTGGTCAAAGAAATAATTTACATCGCCGCTTGTACCAGAATAATTGCCAAGTCCTGTGAATTTAACTTTGACATTTCTGTCCCCATCTGCTTTGATCGCATCTGGATTAAAAATCAATGGACTAGTCCTATAATCTGAAGTATTGGTCATTTCTATCTTAACCGAAGAATCACCATGCGGATAGTATGTAAGCTTTGAATCTACTGCCTTGTCTGTCTGATGAGCAAAATAATAATTAAAATTATCCGAACCCGTAACCAGAGTTCCTGCTTTACTGCCAGAATTATCTATTATTATAATTCCCTGTTTATATTTACCAATATCTACAAGTCCATCCAATGGAGCAGATGCATTGGCGGAAAAAATACAGCCTATGCCTATACTTACAGTATTAATTGTATACGTAATTGAAACAGGTTTATCCGATGTAGAGAAATACTGTGTATTACCTGCCTTAGCCGTAACCATCATCTTTACGGAATTACCTGCACCATATATACTGCTTCCGTTTGAAGCATTTACAGTATTAACATCATAATTTGTGGTGCTTATGACACTTTCCACGCCAGCATTAATTTCATAAACTATTAATTCAGGTTTTTCATTTCCGAGATATGGAATGCTGATCGCAGTGGTATTGTACACTGAAAGAGGCTTCGAGTCATAGTATATTGCTGTAGCATTACCAGGATTAACCAATCTGTAATACACATCGCTGTCTGCAAGATTCTTTCCTATCTGATAATTTAATTTTACTGAGCTTCCTGTATAATTACCGATTCCATTTATATAGAATGTATGCATTCCAGCTACTGTTGGCCATGTGACCGTATCGGTCTGCTTCTTGGCAACATCATCCGTTATATAATAATCAGTTCCTTCTTTTAGTGTTACTTCCAGACCTGATCCAACAATACCATTCGTTGTATCCACAACTGTGGCTGTTGGTTTATTATTTGTATCAACTTTACCGGGTGTGATCTTAATGGCAGAATCAGCAATATCCATTTTATTAATCTTAAATGTCACCGTTGCCTGAGCTCCGGCGTAACTTGTCCCTGTTTTCCCGAGGATTGTAATCGTACCTCCTTGAGTTGCGTTTGAGCTCGAAGTACTCATGGTATAGTCGATCTGATTCTTTAGTATATTGCCTGTTGCATCCGTCAACGTAACATCGCTGGCCTTTACCAGACTTGTTCCTGCTGAATATGTTGGATTATACTCTGTTGTAAAACTTGTATTTCCGTTTACTGTAGATACTTTAGTAGTTGTATAATCATGAACTTTAATGTTTACGTCATCGAATGTGTGATTGTAGATTTTAAACTTAATCTGGGCAATAGGCGTCCCCGACAAATTGTTCCTACCTGTTATTGTTATAAGAGCATCTGTTGTCTTTTTTGTGTTATTTGAATATGTTACATCGTAATCACTTGGCGAAAGAGTAACCGTGCTTGTTCCATTATTATATGTCAGGCTGACAGGAGGTTTTATCTCACTCCCTGTAACTACCCACTCATCTTTATAATTAACTAATATTCCAGTTTTATCCGTTGCCGGATTTGAGCTTGGATTAGCCTTCGCATTTTCAATGCTAAGAGGAGTTATTGTATAAGTTCCGGTAACCTTTCCTGTGTAGTTGCCTTTTCCTGTTGCTGTTACTGTAGCATTACCTACATTTATTGCTGAATCATAGGAAAGAGTATAATCTGTATCCACCGTAAGATCTTTAGACACGCCACTTATTACATCTGTAACCTTTGCAGCTGCAGGTTTTACCGTTTCTCCTGTATATACATAGCTTGCTGGGGTAAACGTAAGATTTGCCGTGCTTGTAATATTTCGTTTGTTAATTGTATATGTAATTTTTATCTTCTTGCCTGCATATCTGGTACCATCTTTACCGGTAACAATTATTGTTGCTGTTCCTGCATTAATATTATTTTCACGAGTAATTACATAATCTGTGTTCTCTGTAAGTTTTTTTCTATTGAGTTTTAGTATAGGGCTTGGTGTGGTTTGGCTTCCTGTATAATCTTCGGAATAGGTTGTGGTAAATGTATTCACTCCTGCGGAATCAGCCTTTGCATCAGTAGGTGAATATATTTTTCCATCCGGAGTTGTAACTTCCATTTCTTTTTCAAAGTCAGGTATTATTTCATATTGAAGCTCTATTGTACCTGTATAGTTGCCTGTTCCATTGATAAACATTTTTCCAGTACCAACGCTGGTAGAATCTTGATAGGTAACTGTATAGTCTTTAGTACTTGCAATATCCAAGAGATCAGCACCATTAGTATCACTATAGCTCCTAAGGAGCTGGAAAGAATCTATCGTAGGGTTGATCTGACTACCAGTATGTATATAATAATCAGCCAGTTTGTATTGAGCTGCCTCCGCATCTATCAGGCTGTATGTATCATTTTTAATTGATAATCTTACTTTACCTTCAGTAGTGTCAACACCTGTTGCATCTAGCCCACCAGCGATATCTCTCTGTGTTATCTTAAATGTAAGAGTAATGGTCCCTGTGTACCCATTTTTCGCATTACCTGTGAGAATGACCGTACCATCACCAACTGAAGTATTATCACCATATGACAATGTCACCATCTTATTAAATGTATCTAAAGATGATATATTTGTTGTCATTCCTGAATATACGGGAGTTATTTTCCTACCCATATACTGATATGTTGAATTCTTAAGAGTAGCAGTGATTATAGTACTGATATCAGCAAGATTATCCTTGCTATATATACTTTTGACGCTTGCCCTTGTTATTTCACCGGAATAATTTCCTTTTCCTTTAATAGTAACTGTATACATTCCGTAATCTGGTGTAGAATTTGCACTATCTATAACTGCTGTCGCAGTAAAATCTTGGTTCAATACAAGCGTATTTCCATTTAACACAAACCCTGAAACAGCCGAAACTAATCCGGAAGAATTAACACTTATCGTTGAAGCATCAACTGCTGCCTGAGTTATTGGTGTTGCCGTAACTGTGTATGTCAATATCTTTTGATATCCGGCATATAAACCATAGCCCTTTATTGTTACAGTTTTATTTCCAGCACTCACAGTATCCGTAGGATATGTAAGCATATAACCATTTTCAGCCGTAGAATTAACAAGATTCATACCGGAAACCGCAGGTGTAGGCTTCTTGTCAAATCCATCATAAGAAAATGAAGTTGTTGCAAGTAACGCACTTACCACATATATATCTTTCGTTTTATTAACAGATCCATAGGATGCTGTAATAGTTGCAACACCTGCCTGGCTCTGAGCTGTAACTTTTCCATTTGAGTCCACCTTAGCAATTGCTTCATTGCTTGAGGAAAAGGTAAGTGGACGGTATTTATCAGGAACATTTGTCGTACCACTAATCTGAAGAGTATCTCCAGTATCAATTGTATTTTTATCTGAGGAAAGGGATATAGAACTAACATCACTAGGAAGTGACGCATCATTGGTTGTATCTTTTACTTCTGTGAATTCATATGACATATTTCCAAGAGCGGCATCGTTTAGATATGCTCCTTCTCCTGCATTGTCATAATAACTGAATGCAGCATTATTAACCGTGATCTTCACGGCATAATTTTCATTCTGAGAAAGGATAACCTTATCAGCGCCAAAATCTATCGGAACTTCCTGTCTTTCTGCTCCGGTTCCGGTTACTGTAACGATTCCACTTGTGAATTCTTCTTTTTGGAGATAAGCAGCTTCATCAATTGAGCCTCCAACATTGAAATTCTGGTATACATGGTAAACAATCGAATAGCTTACATCCTTGGCAAGTTTTAGATTTGCCTTGATTCCTGTAACCGTTTCACTGCCTGTTTGTGTAGCTGTTGATTTAAATACCTGCGTAAGGGAATCCGAGCTGCTTGCAGGAATTGCTGAAGTACCTTCTGCGAAAACTCCCGGATTGATTCCTGTTGTGGCCAGTAATGTCGCCATTGCCAGAAACAGCGCGAGTCCTCTCTTTAGCCAACTTGTCTTTCTCTTATCTACCATACCGTACCTACCCTTTCCTAGTTTAGTATTCGGTCTGAATAAACACCGCCTTTTATGGCGATAATAAATATTCTATTAGGTGAAAATGAACCTGTCCATGTTGTAGCTTTCAGCTTTTTTATACTATCATTTTAATATAAAAAAACACAAAATCCACCTACTCATCTCTTGTATCGGCAAAATCTTGTGTTTTCTTAATAATTATGATTAATATTTTGCGCGTTTTTTCATAGAAAATCTAGTTTTCTAACCCTGGTCTTACGCGTTGACCATCTTGCCAGTATAGAGCTGATAATACTTGCCCTTTTCGGCTATTAATTCATCGTGATTTCCACGCTCTATTATTCTACCATTTTCAAGTACCATTATACAGTCTGCATTACGAATAGTCGAGAGTCTATGTGCAATTACAAAGGTAGTTCTACCACTCATCAGCTTATCCATACCTTCCTGAACCAATTTTTCAGTTCTTGTATCAATAGAGCTTGTTGCTTCATCAAGTATCAGAACCGGAGGATCAGCAATTGCTGCTCTTGCAATGGCAAGGAGCTGTCTCTGTCCCATAGAGAGATTTTGTCCATCACCTTCTAGAATCGTGTCATAACCCTTTGGCAATCTTTTTATAAATCCGTCTGCATTAGCCAGCTTGGCTGCTGCCTTGATTTCCTCATCTGTAGCATTCAATTTTCCATAACGGATATTCTCAGATACAGTATCTGTAAAAAGGTGTGTATCCTGAAGAACTATTCCTAGCGAACGTCTTAGATCATTCTTTCTTATCTTGTTGATATTTATACCATCGTACCTTATCTTACCATCCGCAATGTCATAGAATCTGTTGATAAGGTTTGTTATTGTTGTTTTTCCTGCTCCAGTAGGACCTACAAAGGCTATTTTTTGACCCGGTGTGGCAAACAGATCAACGTTATGAAGAACAGGTTTTCCAGGATCATACTCAAAATCAACATCATCGAAAACTACATCACCTCTGAGCCTCTCGTATGTAGTAGTATTATCTGCTTTATGGAAATGTTTCCATGCCCATATCCCAGTTCTAACAGTTGCCTCTGACAACGCCCCGTTTTTATCTTCTTCAGCATTTACAAGTGTAACATATCCATCATCTGTTTCAGGCTCTTCGTCTGTAAGGGCATAAACTCTCTTAGCTCCGGCCATTCCCATTACGATAAAGTTTAACTGTTGGCTAACCTGATTTATTGGCATATTAAATGATTTATTGAATGTGAGGAAACTTGCCAATCCGCCCAATGTGAATCCGCCTACTCCACCAAGAGCCAACGCACCGCCGGCCATTGCAACTATTACATAACTTACATTACCGATCTGAGCATTCGCCGGCATTAAAATATTGGCAAATTTATTGGCGTTATTAGCACTGTCAAAGAGCTGATCATTTAACTTTTCAAACTCTTCAATAGCATCTTCCTCGTGGTTGAATACTTTTATAACTTTATGTCCATTTATCATTTCTTCGATATTACCATTTACAATGCCGATATCTCTCTGCTGCGCAGTAAAATATTTGCCCGACTGTCCTGCAATCTTACCTGTCGTAACTAACATTACTCCAACCATGCCAAGTGTGATTAATGTTAAAGGTATATTTAATATAACCATACTAATCAAAACTGCAACTATGGTTATAGATGAATTAATCATCTGTGGAAAACTTTGACTGATCACCTGGCGAAGTGTATCTACATCATTCGTATATACAGACATAATATCTCCAGTTACTCTTTGGTCAAAATATTTAATAGAAAGTTTTTCCATTCTTTCAAATATTTTGTTTCTGGTGATCCTCATAAATCCCTGTCCTACATATGCCATTATAAATGTAAATCCAAATGTTGCCAAAACACCAATCGCATAAAACTCTGCCACTTTAATGATAGCTTGAGCTAATGGAGCAAAATCGGTACTATGGGTCTTTAACATTGGAAGCACATAACTATCAATAAGGGTCTGCATAAACATAGTGCCTTGAACATTTGCGAATACGCTTATAATGATAAGTATGGTCACTGCCGAAAGCTGCAAGGGGTATGTTTTAAACAAATCTCCGAATAATCTCTTTAGAGTTTTTGACTGAGCTTTTATTTCTTCTTTTGTCAATTTTTTTCTCTGCTGTTTTACTGGCATATTATTTGTCCCCTTTCTCATCAAAATCTCCTGAGCCGAAGCCTGTCTGTGCTTCGTATATATCCTGGAATATATTATTATTTTTAAGCAGATTTTCTGGGGAATCAAAACCATCGATCTGTCCATTATCCAAAACCAATATCCTATCCGCATCCATTACTGAATTAACTCTTTGAGATATTATTATTTTTGTGGTATCCGGAATGTCTTCTTTAAAAGCTTTTCTTATCTTCGCATCCGTTCCTGTATCGACAGCACTTGTACTGTCATCTAGAATTAATATCTTAGGCTTTTTCAAAAGAGCTCTAGCTATGCAAATTCTCTGCCTCTGTCCTCCTGATACATTAGTTCCTCCCTGATCGATAAATGTGTCATATCCATCCGGAAATTTATCAATAAATTCGTCTGCGCAAGCAGAATGTGCAGCTTTTTTTAGTTCGTTATCTGTCGCTTGTTCGTTTCCCCAGCGGAGATTTTCTGCAATTGTTCCAGTAAACAGAGTGTTTTTTTGAAGCACTACTGATACAGCATCACGAAGTTTTTTGATATCGTATTCCTTGACATTATGATCTCCGACTAATAGTTCTCCAGATGTCACATCAAATAATCTTGGGATCAGACTAACTAATGTAGTCTTTGCAGATCCCGTTGCTCCCATTATGCCGATTGTTTCACCACTTTTGATTGAAATGTTTATTCCTTTTAGTACCGGTTCCTCTGCATTTAGATTATATTGAAAATCTACATTTCTAAATTCTATATCACCATTTTCAATCTCCATAATAGGATTTTCGGGATTCTTTATCGTCGGTTCTTCTACCAATACCTCTGTGATACGTCTGGCACTGGCCATGCTCATTGTAATCATAACAAATATCATAGAAAGCATCATAAGACTCATAAGAATATTCATGCAATATGCGAGAAGACTCATCATATTACCTGTTGTAAGATTTCCTCCTACAATCATTTTAGCGCCAAACCAGCTAATAAGAATAATGCAGCTATAAACCATAGTCATCATTATCGGGGACATTCCTGCCAGAATCTTTTCAGCCTTCACTGATAGTCTGTATATTGCCTCTGATGCTTTTTTGAATTTCTTAATCTCATATTCTTCTCTTACATAAGCTTTTACTACTCTTATGCCATTTATATTTTCCTGAACTGTAGCATTTAAGGCATCATATTTTTTAAACATAACATCAAATATCTTTTTAACTACGTTAATTATAAAAATAATTATTACGGCCAAAATAATAACTGCTACCAGATATATAGAAGCAAGTCTAGGACTTATCGCAAATGAAAGGATCATGGCAATTATAAGGCTGATAGGTGCCCTTACACCGATTCTAATAATCATTTGGTAAGCATTTTGAACGCTGGTAACATCTGTTGTCATTCTTGTAACCAGACTTGCAGTTGAAAATCTATCAATATTTGAAAACGAAAATCTGTTAATATTCTTAAACATTGAAGATCTTAGGTTTCTTGCAAATCCTGTAGAAGCAGATGCTCCATATTTTCCTCCCATGACTCCGGCAAAGAGGCCTATAAATGCGATAACTATCATTTCTAATCCAACGATTATGATATGATTTAGATTTCCAGCCTCTACACCTTTATCTATAATTGAGGCCATAAGAAGAGGAATCACCATTTCCATCGCCACTTCCAAAACCATACACAGTGGTGTAAGTATTGAATCTTTTTTATATTGTTTCACTTGCTTCATTAATGTTTTAAAAATTGGAAGCTTTTGATCCGTTTTTTCTTTTAATCCTTTGTCTGACATTTTTTTATCTTCTTTTAATCCTTCGCCTGATATTTTTGTGCCTTCTTTCAATTCTTCGTCAGATGTTTTTGTATTCTCTTTCATTATTTTCCTGACTCCATTTCCAGGACACAATCTATTTTTCCCAATAGCATAAAAAGGGTTTCTGCTTCTTCCTTTGTCATGCATTGTCTAATAGAGTCCTCGATTTCATCCAGCATTTCCAAATGCTCTTCGATGAATCTATTACCCTTTTCAGTCAAAACCACTTCTTTTAATCTTGCATCATTTTCCACCGTCTCACGAGTTATAAGCTCACTTTTTTCTAGTTCTTGAACCATCTTGGTTATGGATGAACGCGGCATATTAAATGCATTTTCAAGTGTCTTCTGGTATATGTGTTCGTTATTTCTCTGGTGAATATATCCAATAAACCAAGCATATTTTGCAACTTCGTGGCCAAACCCCTGCTCATTTACCTTTTTCTCTATTACTCTTTTAAAGCATCTCTGTGTTCTCGATATTTGAAAACCCACAAACCTCTTATGTGGCTCTTTTTTATACATTTTATCCTCCAACATAATCCCATCTCAAACTGTTCACCTCTGAACTGTTCTGTATTGAATTGTTTTGTATTGAACTGTTCATTTATGAACTATTATTTTATACACTTATTTTTATTGAAAAGCAACAAAAATGAGCTTACAAATTTGTTAAATATTTTTGACTAGCCTACTTTTATATTCTTATTATTGTAGTATTTATTCTAACAAAGAGGATTCTATATTTATTTACTTTGTCTCTTAGCTTTTATCTGATTGCACTGATTGCAATGATTGCACAAAAAAATCACCCATTTTCATGGATGATCTTTACTATCGAAGCGACTGGATTCGAACCAGCGACCCCTACGTCCCTAACGTAGTGCTCTACCAAACTGAGCCACGCTTCGTTATTAAATTATATATAAGTCGATGCGACTGGATTCGAACCAGCGACCTCAGCGTCCCGAACGCTGCGCTCTACCAAGCTGAGCCACGCATCGTAACTTGCGGATCAATGCGTCTGTTCCTATCCGCGTCAACGATAAGTAATTATACTGGACTATAATTAAAATATCAAGCACTTTTCGCATGAAATCCCGTATTTGTGTTGAAATGATTTTACACCTTAGTTTAGAAAGTATAACCTCTTATTTTATGGAGCCGGCTGAGTTCTTTGGCTGGCTCCATTATCTGTAGTTGCCTGAGTCGCTTAATCTGCACCATTATCTGCATCCGGCTGGCTCGCTTTATCCGTTCCATGATCTGCGGCCGGCTGGCTTGATTGATCCGTTCCGTTATCTGTCGTCGACTGGTTTGATTGACCCGCTCCACCATCAGATGTCTCTGCATCTCCAATTGTAGGTAAGAATTCCTGATTAGGCATTCCCGTATGGAGATCCTGCATAAAATCATGCCAAATATATAGCGGAATCGTGGCACCACTTAGTCCTTTCACTTTCTTAGGATTATCATATCCTACCCATACACTTGTCGTGAAGTATCTGGTATATCCCACGAACCATCCATCCTTTTGGTCATTAGTAGTTCCGGTTTTACCTGCACAGGACATATCAGAAAGCGCATAACCCTTAGCTGTTCCATTTGTCAGGACGCCCTTCAGTATGTCAGTCATGGTCCTGGCTGCATCTCTTTTATATATACTAGTTTCTTCCTGTTTAGTCTGATATAAAACCTTACCAGCAGAATTAGTGATTTTAATGACACATGTTGGCTCTCTCATATTTCCATCATTTTCAATAGTAGAAAATCCCATTGCCATTTCAAGCGGAGATACTCCATTGCTTAATCCACCGATAGAAGCTGCAGGTACTTCATCTTTACTTGTTATTTTTTGAAATCCCATTTTATGTAAATATGACAAACCTTTTTCAGGCGTAAGTTTATTAAATATGCTCCATGCAACTGTATTTCTTGATTTTTCAACCGCTGTTCTTAGACTTATCTGTCCCAAATATTTCCCATCTACATTTTCCGGACCACCTTCTATCGGTTTATCATATACAGTTGTATCTGGTGTATATCCATTTTCCAGCGCCGGAGTGTATACAATCAATGGTTTAATTGAGCTTCCTGGTTGCCTATAGCTCTTAAATGCGCGATTTAGCGTGTATCCACCCACGTCCTGGGATCTGCCTCCTACAATTGCCTTTACTGTTCCTGTTTGATTATCTATGCATACACCTGCACTTTGCAGTGCATATACTCCATTTTCATTTGTTTCAGTGTTAAACGCCATTTTGTTGTCTATAATTTCTTGAAGTTTATTTTGAACGTTCATATCAATGGATGTGTATATTCTATATCCACCAGTAAACAATTTCTTATTATTGGTTTCGTAGCTCACCTGATATTTTTTATCATAATTCTGTTTTTCATCATCAGATGAAAATGTTTTTTTAAACTTGAACCCATCCATTTTCATTAGGTCTCTTGTAGCACAATAATACATATATGTTTCTACATAATTATTATATAACTTAGCAGGACGGACCAATGCTATAGTTTGCTTGACAGCCTCTAAATACTGCGATTCAGAAATAACGCCATCTGAATACATGGATTTTAATATTAGATCTCTTCTTCTTAGCGTATTATCTATATGCGCCACAGGATTATATAGGTTTGGTCTATTTGGAATTGCTATCAGAAAAGCTGCTTCCGAGAAAGTTAGATCCTCAGAGCCTTTGCTAAAATAGCCCTGACTTGCAGCTTCAATACCATAATAACCATTTGCAAAATATATGTTATTAAGATAAAACTCCATTATCTGATTTTTGTTGTATTTTTTCTCTAATTCTACAGCTACATAAATCTCTTCAATCTTTCTCTGCCATGTCTTGTCTTGATTCAGAAAAACATTTCTTGCCAACTGTTGAGTTATTGTACTTGCTCCCTGTTTTATTTCCCCATTCCTAACCATTGCCCATACAGCTCTAGTTATAGCCTTGTAATCCACACCTTTATGCCTATAAAACTTTTTATCTTCGATGCTTATCGCTGCAATTTTGACATTTTCTGGTATTTCATTATATGACAGATAGTAACTATCCTTATCATTTTTCATTATCGACAGCTTACTGCCATTTACATCATAAGCAACACTTGTTTCATTTCTTCTAAATGTATCTGGCGTAGATTCAGCCACTAGCCTCTCTGCATCATTTTTTAATGCCGCTATTTTTTTAGCGTAGCCGCCTCCATAATAAAAAGCTACTGCTCCCAACACTACAAGTATCAAGAAAATCTGGAGCTTCAAAAATATCCACAAACCTCTATGCTTTTTTTTATTTTTTTTATGAGCCATATATTTTTCAACCTGTAAATACTATAATGATTAATAACAGTTCAGTAACGTTTAAGCTTGAATTCTTAAGAAAGGAATATCATATAATGAGTAAAACTTTATGGGGCAAGGCCGATGACGGCAAGGACGTCTATCGTTTTACCTTGGCTAACTCCAATGGAATAACCGCAGTAGTTATGAACTATGGTGCCAATCTACTAGAACTCTACGTCCCGGACAAAAAAGGTGAATTCAAAGACGTAGTACTTGGCTTCAATAATCTGTCTTCCTATTTTGTAAACGATCCTGGCTTTGGATGCTCAATAACACCATATGCCAACAGAATCGGAAATGCCACATTTAACTTTGAAGGTGTTACCTACAAACTCGAAGCAAATGATGGCATCAACAACCTTCATAGTAGTACTAATCCACAGCCACTTCATAGGAGAACATGGGATGTAATTAATGAAACTTCCAATTCCATCGAATTTTCCATCTCCAAAAAAGACATGGATATGGGATTCCCTGGAAACATGACTATATCTGTCACATATACACTACTAGAAGATGACACTCTTGCCATCGAGTATAGAGCAACCTCAGATCGTGATACTGTCTTCAATCCCACAAATCATAGTTATTTTAATCTTGGAGGTTTCGACTCAGGTTCGATACTAAATGACATTGTTTGGATCGATGCCGATTGCTTTACACCAACGGATGAATGTTCAATTCCATATGGTGAGATTCAACCCGTTTCCGAAACACCTCTTGATTTTCGTATCCCCAAAACAATTGGTCGCGACATTGACGACACTTCATTTGACGCAATCAGGATTGCCTCGGGATATGATCACAACTACGTCCTTAATAATTATAACGGAACCTTTAGAACTATTGCTTCTCTATACAATACTGAGTCCGGAAGATTCATGGATGTTTCTACAGACCTTTCAGGACTTCAGCTGTATACCGGTAATTATTTATCTCCAAACGTTGGAGCCGGAAAGGGTGGTTTCATCTTTGGTAAAAGATATGGCGTTGCTTTCGAAACTCAATTTTTCCCCAACGCAGTTAACATCCCATCTTTCCCTCAGCCGATTCTCAAAGCTGACAAAGAGTTTTACAGCAAGACATCCTATCATTTTTCTGTAAAATAACCGCAAGAACATTTTATATAGTATAACAGAATTTTTTTATTTATATTTAAAATATTAGCCATATATTGCAATTTGATTTTCATTAATAATTGCAATATATGGCTTTTTTATAAGTTGTTTTGTCTTGATCAGTTGTCGCCAATGCACAAAAGTAATTACTTCACTTATACACTAATGATTCGACAAGCCAGCGTACCAATATTTTTAATTCTGCAAAGTTCCAGCGCTTCAATGTTTTAATTTCTACAATGTTCTAGTGTTCCAATACCCCAATGCAATATCTTTACATCTAACTTTTATAATAAAAATATATTGTCAAAAAAGCTTTTTTTATCTATATGATTTTACAATAGAATCCAGATCCACCAATATAATATTTTTTATTGCAGAAGCTACCGTTAACGCATGATCACTGAAACCATTTTTTGAAAAAATCATATAAAAATTATCTCCACGCCTTTTTACATGTTTTGTAAGTTCGATAAGTGATTTTAATTCTACAATCTCTACCTTTTTATTTGAATAAAAGCAATTGCAAAAAACCGATGCATCACTTTCCCCTGATTTTCCTAGTCCAACCAGATCAAATTCCTCTGTGGTATGATTTTCTTCATCATTTTCCCACCAATTTCCAATCTCATTTATTTCAAATGGCATTCTCCCATTTTCTGATTCATCTTTTAAATATTGCGCGCATATCTGAAGAAAAACTTCTTTTTCGTATGCTTCAAGATTGCTTGCTTCTACTTCTATTTTCTCATTATTTGAAATCAAGCTATACTCTGGAGCCATAAATCTATACCAAAAAACATCGGATGAATTGACAATGGAATATCTTGTTTTTCGCCTATTGCCCTTTTCTGTAACTGGATTTTCTTTTTTAACAATATTAAATGATATAAGCGTTTTCAAATAAGGAACTACAATATCCTTAGACTTGCCAACATCTTCTGATATTTCATTTACCCTCGTTTTTCCACTGGCAAGTGTGGAAAGCATCCTGTTATAATATGCCAGTTCTCTTAGTTCTGAATTAAGTACTTCTTCTGGATGCGTTGAGATTCTCCTACTCTCATCAAAACATCTCTGTACCGCCCCGAGTCTGCTATCAAATCCCGATTTTTTAAGTATATCCAAATAAGCCGGTATACCACCTGTCAGACCATACAAAAATACAGCGTCCGAACCGCTCACTTCCCCAAAAAATGCATAGGAATCTCTGAAACTCAATTCCTTTACTTCCATATACTCAGTCAGTTCTTCATTCCACGGAGACATTCTGTCGAAAATCATTTTTTTTGCATTAACATATGAATCAAAGCATATGATTAATTTAATGTTTGCCTCTGACATTTTACCAGTTGCCAGCATACTTAATCCTTTATTAAATGAAATATTCGACTTTGCAAAATCTGCATAATTATCAATAATAAATGGAATTGACGATTCAACCTTAATATTGTCTTGGTTAGTTGGAATAGGTAATTCATTTTTATTTTTATCTATGTCAAATGAAATAGATGATTCATTGTTAACATCATCCTGGTCAAATGAAATAGATGATCCATTCTCTATTTCGTCCTTCTTAAATGAAATGGATAATTTATCGTTATCATTTTTATTTTTTTCACGCATATTAGATGTTTCATCGATTAGAAGATCAATAACATCCTCTAATGTCAATTTATTTTCATTATCTGTTTTCTCAGAATTCGAATTATTGATACACTTTTTTAGCATGGACAATTGCATATCTTTTGTAGTTGAATAGGAAGCATACATTACTCCGCCTCTATTTTCTACTACATCTCTGAGTAGCGTCGACTTTCCCATACCTTTTCTTCCATACAGGACCAAAACACTTTTTTTTGTTCCATCTAAAAAACTTTCTATCTTTTTTTTATCATCAACTCTGATCGTCATTGTCCCCGCCTAACTAGTAATTCAAATTAATCCATGTTTCCTATTTGCTATCGCTTTGTATTTCCATTTTAATTTCTTTACACTTGCTTTTATTTGCTTTCACTTACCTTCGCTTGCTTTTGTTTGCACTTGCTTTTTCTTTTTATTTTAATTTGTTTTATTACGTTATCGTTTTTAATTTTTATATACTATTTCCTACTTTTTTCAGATTTATAACAAATTGTAAATACCAGTTTTTTTTAATAGATTATGACTTTTTATATTTTTAAATTGATAGTATAATTAAGCGTTGAAAATATATATTTATAAAAAGGAGAAAAAATGCCCGGTTTTAAAACCCATTCAATCTTTGGCGTACTGTCCTCTCGCCATCTAGCAGATGGCTATATAAAAAAATGTATAACTAAATATCCACACGCATACCAAATGGGTCACCAAGGTCCTGACTTTATGTTCTACTATGCACCGCTACATCTTTTTTACAAAAGAAATCCCGGTGATATAATGCATTCAACTTTGGTAAATCATTTTTTTGACTTCCTTTTCAATGCACGTAATAATGTCAAAAAAGTCGATCAGCCAATAGTTGATTCATACATCTCCGGATTTATAGGTCATTATACACTTGATTCTGCAATTCATCCATATATTTATTTTAGAACAAACCATATGCAACATGAATCTGAAAAAACATATGATTTTGGCTTACATAGTTTTCTTGAAACAGATGTAGATCAAGCATGTTTAAGACATTTTATGAAAACAGATATTATTGATTATAAACCATGGGATAAGATTTCAATGTCTACTCATGAGATAAAAGTACTTTCAAATCTTATTTCCAATTGTATAAATGCAGTCTATAACGACATCAATATTTCTTCCTTTTCTGTTGCCTGTGCCTTTTATTCCATGAGAGAAGAGCAGTATTTTATGCGTGATCCCAAAAGCACTAAAAAAAATCTTCTTAGATTAATTGATGAAAAAACAGTACATCATGCCTTTTTATCAACTATGGTTCCATTTAGAGGATCTCCATATTATAATGATCCATGCAACACCAAACATAAACTTTGGTATAATCCTTGGGACCAAAGTAAAACAACTCATGATGATATTTATAAGATAATTATTCAAAATGAAAACATTCTTAACAAAAGGATACTGTTATATCAAGCAATGATTAATAGCAAAAATAATGATTATGTTAATAATAATTTAAAGCTTTTAACTGAGCTTGGCAACAATTCTTATTTAACTGGTTTACCTCTTGATAACTAATTAATAGCAAAAATAACCCATAAGAAGAAGCACAATGATGAAAGTATAAATTATAATTGTGAATCTCTTATGGGTTATTATTTATAAATTATTATAAATAAATTATTTTTTGCATAAAAAATGCCCAGTTCCGGAATCGAACCAGAGACACGTAGATTTTCAGTCTACTGCTCTACCAACTGAGCTAACTGGGCATTTAAAGTAGCGGGGACAGGATTTGAACCTGTGACCTCCGGGTTATGAGCCCGACGAGCTTCCGGACTGCTCTACCCCGCGATATTGTATTTTGCCATAAAGGCTAATGGGTGGTGGTGGATTCGAACCACCGAAGCTGAAAGCAGCAGATTTACAGTCTGTCCCCTTTGGCCACTCGGGAAACCACCCATATAAAGCCGATGATCGGACTCGAACCGATAACCTGCTGATTACAAATCAGCTGCTCTGCCAATTGAGCCACATCGGCATCTCAAGTACTGAATAAATTTCAGTGCTCTGCCAAAAATAAGATAAAAAATGGAAGTTACAGGGTTCGAACCTGTGACCCTCTGCTTGTAAGGCAGATGCTCTCCCAGCTGAGCTAAACTTCCAAATAATAACGACCCGAGAGGGACTTGAACCCTCGACCTCCGCCGTGACAGGGCGGCGTTCTAACCAACTGAACCATCGGGCCATTTTTTCAGCACTATGCTAGTATACCAAAAGCATAACAAAATAGCTACTACTTTTTTCGCACATTCAAAACTTCATACAGAAACATTTCCTTACAAGAACTCTTTGATCAAGCCTTCGATCTATTAGTAACAGTCAGCTACATGTATCACTACACTTCCACCTCTGCCCTATCTACCTTGTACTCTTCAAGGGATCTTATGTCTTTAAAAGACGGGATATCTCATCTTGGAGGGGGCTTCACGCTTAGATGCCTTCAGCGTTTATCCCTGCCGAACTTGGCTACCCAGC
>JAKPAB010000190.1 GCA_029779695.1 Bacillota bacterium
CATCCTATATATGAAAAAGAATCCCAGTGCTATGCCGGAGGCTATGAAGCATCCCCAGGATAATCTGGATAACAGCTTGATATTTTCCCTTGTAAAAACCTCTTCTTTTCGGATATTTCGAAGTAGATGATCCAGTGTAAACAGAACGATAAATGCAGGAATTGCACACATATACATAAATATTCTCAGGTACAGGATATTCTGATCTGACATTCCAAAGCTCTTGGAATATTCTCTTAAAATATCATGAATAAATATTATGGTTAAAATGGCACAAATAATAACTATCCTCGTGATTATAAGAGAGATCATCGCAGAGCGCTTATGCTTTTCTTTACGGGCATTTATATTCTCTTCGTTTAAAGTTTCTGGATAAGATGTTTCTGGATTAGTTTTTTCTGAAATAAAATTTCCCGGATTCATGATTTGTCCCTTCTTTATACATAAATTTATAATGTTCTATATGGTGATATATCGTGATATCTGGTGCTGCAGAATTGCGATGATCATGTCCCGGCACCAGGCCTCTGATAATTATGATTATATGCATTATAATTCGAATGTCAATAAAAATATATCGAAAAACAATAAATAAATATTGAATTTCAAAGCATGCCTTGAAAAACATGCCAACTATTTGTATTATTATATGAGGAAATAGTTAGAAAAAGATTATAGTTAGGAGCAAGAAATGAACAAAATAACATTTGACCAGATTGAAAAGTATAGACAAGCCTATGAGTCGGACAGAACAGCTAGGACGATGAATGCAGCAATGGCCAAAACAGAACTTACAGATCTGGCATTTATTCCTATGAATGCTGCCAGGCTAAGGGGAGATTTTTCAATAGAGCTAAAGACCAGAGGAATCACGGCACAGGAGAAAAGTGGAAGATGCTGGATGTTTGCAGCTACAAATATTCTTCGTGAGATAGTTGCTGAGAAGCTTAACATCAAGGAGTTTGAACTGTCACAGAACTATCTGGCATTTTATGATAAATTCGAAAAGTCTAATAATTATCTGGAGATGATAATAGAGAATGCTGACAAGGACCTTGATGACAAGATGATGCATTATCTGTCATCCGGGATCGGTGACGGCGGATATTGGGACATGGCAGTGGACCTGGTCAAAAAATACGGAGCAGTTCCAAAATATGTTATGCCTGAGTCATATCAGTCATCTCATACAGAGAGATTTATGAAACTTCTAAATAATCTGTTGAAAAAAGACGCAGCAGAACTTCGAAAAATGATTCATGAAGGCAAGCTGGTTTCAGATAGAAAAGATGAAATGATGTCTGAGATATACAAGGCCCTTTGCATAGTATTCGGAGAACCGGTCAGGACTTTTGATTTTGAATATAGAGATGAGAACAAGGAATTTCATGCTGATTATGACCTGACACCAAAGGAATTTTACGATAAGTATATAGGAAATGATCTGGATCAGTATATCTGCATTTCCAATTCTCCTACAGAGGCGACACCACTGGATAACTACTATAAATTCCACTATACCGGAAGCATGGCGGAGTCTGATATTCATAGTCTGAATCTGACAATGGATGAGGTCCAGGATCTTGTGATAAAACAGCTTCAGGACAATGAACCCGTATGGTTTGCCTGTGATGCAGGAGCCTTTGGCGATAGAAAACAGGGCGTATGGGATCCGGATAGTTTTGATTATGAGGGACTATTGGGCGGTGCAAGCTTCGAAATGGAAAAGTCTGAGGGTCTGGAATATAATCAGAGCTCACCTACACATGCTATGATTTTGGTGGGAGTGAATTTTGATAAAAATGGCGAACCGAACCGTTGGAAAATAGAAAACAGTTGGGGCAAAGAGGTAGGAATGGATGGATACTTCGTATGCAGTCAGACCTATTTCAGAAGATATGTATATGAAGCAATCGTAAACAAAAAATATCTGACTTCTGCCGAAAAGGCCCTTTTAGAGAAAGAACCAATCGAGCTTACTCCTTGGATCGGAAGCGTATTGTAATAAATTGCAATAAATTTTATGAATTTTAATGAATTAATCCTCTGGCATCAGCTGGAGGATTTTTTGATGATCCACTCTTTCTAGCCTAGCGTAAACAAAAGTATATGTTTAATTTGTGTAAATTAAGTACAATGATGGTAAGGGCAAGGTCGTTCCTGTATTTGAGCAGGATGATGTTATGAATGAGCTTAAGCTCTTCCATAAGTGGTATGGATCAGGAATTATAAATTCAGATGCAGCTACAGCTGATGAGAAGAATACATACAAGGCTTGTAATATTGCACAGGGCTGGGCCTAGTGCAGCAAAAACAACATGGGGACCTAACATGGGTGTAGAGGCTACAGCTACACAGTGGGGACCTACTATTGTTTCTAACGATACTGTTCGTGGTTCATTGAACTGTATTTCAGCAAACTGCAAGCATCCGGATAAGGCACTTCAGTTCCTTAACCTTCTTAATACAGATTCTTATTTAAGAGATAGCTTCTACTATGGACTTGAGGGTGATAACTGGAAGTACACAGACAGCAC
The DNA here is from genome assembly GCA_029779695.1 of Bacillota bacterium. GTDB lineage: Bacteria > Bacillota > Clostridia > Lachnospirales > Lachnospiraceae > Lachnocurva. The sequence continues at coordinate 2,538 of JAKPAB010000190.1, forward strand.
CAAGACTAAGGTTCACAAGAATAACGATAACTGGAAAATGGCTGGATATACTCAGGGTACTTTCTTCACAGTTACTCCTACAGATGATGTTGATTTCAATTAGTGGGATGAAGTAAAGAAACTTAATGAGAATGCACAGGCATCTGTTCTCCTTGGATTTACATTTGATACATCAAAGGTTGCAGATCAGCTTACAAACTGCAAGACCATTATGGACAGCTATAAGGGTGAATTGTTAACAGGAACATCAGATCCTGAAAAGGCAGTTCCGGCTATGATGAAGGAAATGAGAGCAGCAGGATTCGATGATATCGTAAAAGAAGCTCAGACTCAGGTCGACAAGTTCCTTGCATCTAAATCAAAATAAACAGTTACAATTGGAGTAAAAATGGCAAAAATTATTGGTAAGTCACTGCCTAATATACCATGGGAAGAAAGGCCGGAGGGGGAGATCAGAACTCCCCTCTGGAGATCAGCAAAAAACCCTATTATCGGACGGTATGCAAACAAGGTATCCAACAGTGTTTTTAATAGTGCTGTAGTTCCGTTTAAGGGAGGATTTGCAGGTGTTTTCAGATGCGATTCAGTAAGCATCAGCATGGATATATTTGCAGGATTCAGTGATGACGGAATTAATTGGACAATTGAAGATACGCCTATAAACCTTGTAGGAAATGAACCGGAGATTATTAAACGTGAATACAGATATGACCCTCGTGTATTTGAAATGGACGGGAAATATTATGTGACATGGTGTAATGGATATCACGGTCCTACAATTGGTCTGGCCTGGACAGAGGACTTTAAAGTCTTTCATCAGTTAGAGAATGCGTTCCTTCCTTATAATAGAAATGGTGTTATGTTCCCTCGTAAGATCAACGGTTTCTACATGATGATGAGTCGTCCCAGTGATACAGGTCATACTCCCTTTGGAGATATCTTTGTCAGCCAGAGTAAAGATCTTGAATTCTGGGGAAAACACAGATACATGATGGGAGTGGTTAAGGGCGATGCATCCGCATGGCAGAGTACCAAGATTGGCCCAGGTCCTATTCCTATTGAAACAGATGAAGGATGGCTACTGATTTATCACGGAGTTATTAATACGTGTAATGGTTTTGTATATAGAATGGGCGCAGCTATTCTTGATATAGATGCTCCCTGGAAAGTTAAATATAGATCCAAGGCATATATACTATCTCCAATAGAACAGTACGAATGCATGGGTGATGTTCCGAATGTAGTATTTCCTTGTGCAGCACTTTCAGATGCTGACACAGGTAGGATAGCAGTTTATTACGGATGTGCAGATTCCGTAACAGGACTTGCATATACAACAGTCGATGAACTTATTGCTTACATAAAAGAAAACAGTTTTTAATTTACTAAAAACCTTTCATACAAAAATAAGAGACTGATGTTTTTTGCAGTATGATCCTGTAAGAGATATTGGTCTCTTCCTCTTTATTATGAATGCATTTTTATAATGGACGCATCAGCATTTTTGATAATAGTAGAGACATTTATGCATTTATTAATGTATTAAAAGGGAGAAATACAATGAATACGATGGAACCAATTTTTCTAGATCCTTATCTAACTCATAATGTATGTGGCGGAGACAGACTGGTAAAAGATTTTGGATATAAAGATATTGGAAAAGATATCGGAGAATGCTGGGGGGTATCAGGGCATAAACCCGGAGAATGTACAGTTAGAAATACAGAAAATAAGGGAATGACACTTTCAGAATTATATGATACAAGAAGAGACCTTTTCGGTAATGTTAACTATAAGGAATTTCCTCTTCTGATTAAAATAATAGATGCAAAGGGGGACCTAAGTATCCAGGTACATCCTGATGATGAATATGCCATGGAGCATGAAAATGGTTCTTATGGAAAAACAGAATGTTGGTATATTCTGGATGCACCGGAAGATGCGACTCTTGTTATTGGACATAATGCCTCAACCAAAAAAGAACTTACAGAAATGGTCCGTGGTGGAAAATGAAAGGATCTTATCAGAGAAATACCTATTAAAAAAGGTGATTTTATTCAGATAGACCCTGGAACAGTTCATGCTATCAAATCTGGGATATTATTATTAGAGACCCAGCAAAGCTGTGATATAACCTATAGATTATACGACTATGACAGATTATATAATGGTAGCTTAAGGGAACTTCATATAGATAAGGCCCTGGATGTAATTAATGTACCGGGACAGTCGGCTGATAAGGTAGAAACGAATGATATGCCGGCAAATCATATGAATAAAATATATGAATGTGAATTTTATAAGATCTATAAAATGATCGTTAAAAAAGAATCTGAGCTAATAGAAAACAAGCATCCGTTCTTAAATATTTCAATAGTTTCAGGTATAGGCAAGATAGATAATTATGAAGTTAAAAAGGGAGATCATTTGATACTTCCTTATGGATATGGAGATTTTAAGATCTCAGGTAATCTTGAACTGATAGCATCGTCAGTAAAATAGGGGGGAATATGCTGTATATTGGAGTTGATCTGGGAACGTCTTCGGTTAAACTCATTTTGATGGACGAGAACGGAGATATCAAGAATGTCACACATCGGGAATATGATTGTGATTATCCCCATCCGGGATGGTCTGAACAGGATCCATATAAATGGTATGAAGAATCAGTAAAGGGAATAAGGGAACTGATAAGTGGCTATGATAAAAATGAGATCGCAGGACTTAGTTTCGGCGGTCAGATGCATGGCCTCGTTATCCTGGATGAAAATGATGAGGTTATCCGACCTGCCATTTTATGGAATGATAGCAGGACAACAGTAGAAAATGATTACCTGAATCAGAGCATTGGACAGGGTAAACTTTCTGAATATACAGCCAACATTTCCTTTGCAGGATTTACAGCGCCTAAGATACTCTGGGTCATGAATCATGAACCTGATAATTTTAAACGTATAAGAAAGATCATGTTACCCAAGGATTATCTGGCTTATAGATTAACAGGGGTTAACTCCACAGACTACTCAGATGCATCGGGAACATTACTTTTGGATGTAAAAAATAAAAAGTGGTCAGATGAGATGTGTGAGATATGTCACATTTCATCTGATATGCTTCCTGCACTTTATGAGAGCTATGAAAAAATCGGTGTTGTGAGACCGGAGGTCGCCAAAGAAATAGGATTGTCGGATCATGTGATAGTTGCCGCAGGAGAATATAGAACGGTTAATGAAGCTTGTCAGAAAATAGTTCGTGTTGTGGATCATGTGGAACCGGAGACAGACCTCGTATCAAAGTATGATATTCATTATCAACAATATAAAAATATATACCCTGCAGTCAAAGAATTGTTTTTAAAATTACAATAAATATAAAGGAGAAAATATGGATAACATCCCTAGTGTAAAAATCGGAATTGTTGCAGTTAGTCGTGATTGTTTTCCGGCCAGTCTGGCAGTGAACCGTCGCAAGGCATTGATGAGAGCCTATGCGGATAACTATGATATCGCAGATGTATATGAATGTCCGGTATGTATCGTGGAGAGTGAGATCCACATGATCCAGGCATTGGAAGACATAAAAAAGGCAGGGTGCAATGCACTTTGTGTCTATTTGTGTCTATTTGGGTAATTTTGGACCGGAGATCTCAGAAACTCTTTTAGCGAAACATTTCGACGGACCCAAGATGTTTGTGGCTGCTGCTGAAGAGAGCCAGAATGACTTGATACAGGGTAGAGGTGATGCCTACTGTGGAATGCTTAATGCCAGCTATAATCTAAAGCTCAGAAATACCAAGGCATATATACCTGATTATCCTGTTGGAGATGCTGATGACTGTGCATCTATGATCCATGAATTCCTTCCTATTGCCAGAACGGTCATAGGATTAAATAAACTAAAGATAATTAGTTTTGGCCCTAGACCTACCAATTTTTTGGCTTGCAATGCCCCTATTCAAAAGCTGTATGACCTTGGAGTTGAGATTGAAGAGAATTCTGAATTGGATCTCTTCGAAGCATATAATAAGCATGCAGGTGATGAGCGTATCAAGGATGTAGTCCGTGATATGGAAGAGGAACTCGGCAACGGCAATAAGAAACCTGAGATACTGGAAAAACTGGCCCAGTATGAGATCACACTGTTGGACTGGATCCGTGATCATAAGGGATATCGTGAGTATGTTGCAATAGCAGGTAAGTGCTGGCCGGCTTTTCAGACCCAGTTTGGATTCGTCCCATGCTATGTTAACAGCAGATTGACAGGACGCGGAATCCCGGTATCCTGTGAGGTCGATATCTATGGAGCGTTGTCTGAGTATATCGGGACCTGTTTAAGTAACGATATAGTAACCCTTTTGGATATCAATAATTCAGTTCCCAAGGATATGTATGAGCAGTCCATAATGAATATATATCCCTATGAGCATAAGGATACATTTATGGGATTTCATTGTGGCAATACCTGCTCAAAAAAACTATCTGATTGTGAGATGAAGAATCAGATGATAATGGCCAGATCACTTCCTGCTGAAGTAACTAATGGAACGCTGGAGGGAGATATCATACCTGGAGATATTACGTTTTATCGTTTACAGTCCACAAGTGATAATATACTTCGCGCGTATGTTGCAGAGGGTGAGGTATTACCAGTGGCAACTCGTTCATTTGGCAGTATTGGCGTATTTGCAATTCATGAGATGGGCCGTTTTTACAGAAATGTATTAATAGAAAAAAGCTATCCGCATCATGGAGCAGTTGCATTTGGACATTATGGCAAGGCATTGTTTGATACGTTTAAATATTTAGGAGTATCAATTAATGAAATAGATTATAATCATCCTAAGAAATTGCCGTATCCATCAGAGAATCCATTTTCATAAGATGGAGCAATAAGTCTAGCGGAGAGAAAAACATGGACAAGAACATGGATAAAAGCATGGATAATAATTCAGATAAAAAATCCAAGATTATCAAAGGTGAAAATAACATTATTGGTAAATCAGATATATCAAATTGCAGAGCATGGGCCGAAGGCGATGATCTGATGATGGATTATCATGACAACCGATGGTGTGTTCCGGTTCATGATGATGATGAACTCTTCGCTATGCTTTGTCTCGAAGGACAGCAGGCAGGTCTGTCATGGTCAACTATTATCCATAAGGAGGCTGCATATAGAAGAGTCTTTTCTGATTTTAATATCGAAATAGTTGCTACATACACAGACAGACAGGTGGAAGCCCTTATGGGCAACAGCGAGATAGTCAGAAATAGACGTAAGATCGATTCCATTATAAAAAATGCCAATGCAATAATTAGAATGAAAGAATCAGGAGAATATGATTCTTTTGATGAATATATATGGAATTTTACAGAAGGGAAAAGGATAGTTCATCATTTTGACCGATTAGATCAAGTGCCTTGTCAGGATGATCTGTCGATAGAAGTGAGTCGAGATCTGAAGAAAAAGGGATTTTCATTTGTAGGACCTGTGATCATATATTCTTTCCTTCAGGGCATAGGCGTGATCGATGATCATCTTAACAATTGTCAATGTAAAATAAATAGAGAAAATGTTTAGAAAGTTTAGCAATTTTAACCTTATAAGTGAATTTTTGTACACACGTCCATATCAATCATTGATTTTGTCTAAACTGTATAGTATGAAAACGATTTTACAATTCATTTTTGTTCAATTTACATTTTGTCAGATTTAAGGTTCTGTGGTTAAATAATAGTCCCTATTTCAAAAAGTTTTATAGAGGTATTAATCAAATGAATGTTTTTTTAAATAATGTAGATGATGTAACTGAGTTCGTTAATGCGGCATCCAAATCACCTAATGAAATTACTCTTGAAAGCGGATGTGTATTTATAGATGGTAAGTCATTCCTCGGGGTCCTGACAATGGGAATCAAGAGAAGAATGATGGTCAAGATCGTTGGTACAGATGTAGAATTCGCTAACCGCATTAAAAAGTTTGCAATTGCTGTCTAACCACAAAAAAATATGCTTTAACAATATCCCCGAACAATGCCATGTTCGGGGATATTGTTATATCGGGACACGATTTTAAGGTAACATATTTTTCTTGATATGCTACAATACATGACAGGTATTTTTTTTTGAAATAAGGGAGGCAAAAATGATAAAGACAATGCTTAAATATTTTAAACCGCACATCAGATTGTTCATATTAGACATGATATGTGCGGTTTTTGCTGCCGGGGTAGAGCTTATGTTTCCTACGGTTTCGAGACATGCTATGTATGATCTCTTACCTTACAAGAAGTTCAGCGCATTTTTTACACTAATGATCATAGTGGCAGTGTTTTATATACTTCGCTCATTGGCATATTATATTATGTCATATTGGGGGCATATATTTGGAGTAAGAGTTGAAGCTGATATAAGAGAGGATCTTTTCAAACATCTGCAGACTCTTGATTTTGAGTTTTATGATTATACTAGAACCGGAACACTTATGAGCAGGATGACCAGTGATCTGTTTGATATAACGGAATTAGCTCATCATGGGCCTGAGGATCTGGTGATATCCAGTCTTACAATTATTGGTGCACTTGTACTTATGTTTAGGATTGAATGGAGACTGGCGCTGGTAGTGTCTGTACTTCTTCCGATTTTCATAATTGTTGTAATGTGTCAGAGACGTAATATGGGCAGGACATCCATGAATGTCAAAAAGAAGATCGCAGATATCAATACAAGTATCGAATCTTCCCTATCAGGAATAAGGACTTCCAAGGCGTTCGCCAATGAAGACATTGATTTCGAAAGATTTGACGAATCTAATGATGAATATAGAATTGCAAAGAAGAATTTTTATAAGGCTATGGGAACATTCAATAGTTCGATGGAATTTTTTATGGGAATAATGCCTGTGTCTGTAATTGCCGTAGGTGGATACTTGATAATCCGAGGACAGCTCAATTATATAGATCTAATAACATTTACTCTTTATGTCAATTCATTTATCAATCCCGTTCGAAAGTTGTCTAATTTTGCAGAGACGTTTGCTAATGGTATTGCAGGAGTATCACGTTTTAATGAAGTTATGAATATCAAGCCTACGATAAAAGAGAGAGATGATGCCAGAGAACTCAGAGTTCCCTACGGAAAAGTTGATGTAGATCATGTATGTTTTTCATATAAAAATGGTCGAGAGATACTTCATGACATTAATTTGCATGTAGATGGAGGTGAAACTATTGCAGTTGTTGGAGCTTCCGGCGGAGGTAAAACCACATTTTGTCAGCTCCTTCCAAGATTCTATGATGTAACTGATGGATCTATAAAAATAGACGGAACAGACATCAGGGATATAACCAAGGAATCTCTTAGAAATAGGATCGGAACCGTTCAACAGGATGTTTTTATCTTTGCAGATACGATCATGGAGAATATCCGTTACGGAAGACCGGGAGCAACCAATCAGGATGTTAAAGAGGCTGCAAAACGGGCAGAAATATATGATGACATTATGGATATGTCTGAGGGATTTGATACAAGTGTAGGCGAGCGAGGTGTCAGATTATCAGGTGGACAGAAACAGAGAATATCTATTGCCAGAATATTTTTAAAGAATCCATCTATTCTTATTCTTGATGAGGCTACATCAGCTCTTGATACGATTACAGAAGAGCGTATCCAGTC
>JAKPAB010000215.1 GCA_029779695.1 Bacillota bacterium
ACAACTGATCCGCTACCATCAGCAGATCGTCCCTCAAGCATAAATTCTGATGGGTTTTTAACCTCTCTCAGTCCCTCTGTTACCATTTCAAAAACGCCTATTTCATCTGTAGAGCCAAAACGATTTTTAACCGACCTTAGTATACGATATGATGCATGTCTATCTCCTTCAAAATATAGAACAGTATCTACCATATGTTCCAGTACTCTAGGTCCGGCTACCACACCCTCCTTGGTTACATGTCCCACAACGAATATAGTAATGTCCAGTCCCTTTGCAAGCTGCATAAGCACACTCGTTGATTCTCTAACCTGCGATACGCTTCCCGGTGCTGAGGCAACCGCTTCGTTGTACATAGTCTGTATGGAATCAATTATTACTACGTCCGGTTTAGTTCTTCTGATCACGCTATCTATTATTGATAAATTTGTCTCACAGAGAAATGCAAGATTATTCGTAAAATCCCCCATTCTATCCGCCCTGATCTTTATCTGCTGAAGAGATTCCTCACCTGATATATATAATAATCTAGTATCCGTCTGTGATAAATTACGGCAAGTCTGAAGAAGCAGTGTGGATTTTCCAATTCCAGGATCTCCACCCACAAGAATAAGTGACCCACTTACAATTCCGCTTCCAAGGACACGATCAAACTCTTCCATTCCAGTACTTTGTCTCTGTTTTGCATCCACTGTTATTTCAGATAGGGTATGAGTCTCAATATTTTTAAGTTCTTTTTCTTTTTTTTGCGAAAGAGGTGTTATTACCTCTTCTGTAAATGTATTCCATTCTTTACACTCCGGACACTGCCCCAACCATTTGGTTGACTCAAATCCACAGTTTTGACAGAAAAATACCGTTTTCTTTGTCTTTGCCACATTTTCTCCTCAAATTAATTAAATGAGGGTGTCTGGACAGACACCCTCGCATTTCAATTAATACTTATCCCAAATTTACTTTTTAATTACTTTAATTTTTACTGACTGGTTATTGTCAATCTCCACTGACAATGTTATCTTGCCTCCAAGATTAGTCTTCATTGTCCCAGAAGCGATATCATCTTTATATATTTCATACTCTGTCTCAGGCTCAAGTCCAAGGGTGATTTCTGCATCATCTGCACCTGATACTTCAAATGAAAGTTCATCCTCTCTGACCTTTAGATGTTCAGCACATGTCCCCGGAACGGATTCATAGACGAACATTTCATTTTTCTCAAGTTTTGTAATATCCTTATATGTCTTAATCTTGTACGTATCACCATCATGTGAAAATCCGTCTTTTTTGGCCTTTTCACTCAGACTATAATCTCCAAAACTAATAGTTCCATCTGCTTCCTCACGAATCAGTTCTTTAATAACAGCCATTTTATTATCTCCTCTCAAAATAGCCTATTTATATTTTGTTACTTTTTATTACTCTTATTATGGTTTTGTGTCTTAAATACCAATTTTCCATTTTCAGACACAACAGAAGCCTTGTCGCCTCTCTTTATTCTCCCGTATAAAATCTCTTCTGATAACGGATCTTCAATCTCTGTCTGTATCTTCCTTCTAAGTGGTCTAGCTCCGTATTTCGGTTCATACGCCTTATCAACGATATAATCAAGAACATCTTTTTTAATATCAAGCGTAATGTCAAATGATTCTTTGCATCTTTTTTTAAGTGATGTAGATAACAGATTGACTATATTATGAAGATCATCTCTAGTCAATGGTTTAAATACGATTGTCTCGCTAATTCTATTCAAGAATTCCGGTCTAAAGATCCTCTTAACTTCATCCATAACATTGCTTTTCATGTTTTCATAATCAGCCTTGGCTGTATCGCCCGTCGCAAATCCTAAATGCTTGGGTTCAACAATAGCCTGTGCTCCTGCATTAGATGTCATGATAATAATAGTATTTTTAAAATCAACTCGTCTACCCTGTGAATCTGTTATATGCCCATCGTCAAGAACCTGAAGCAAAATATTAAAAATATCAGGATGTGCCTTTTCAATCTCATCAAAAAGAACAACTGAGTATGGATGTCGTCTG
>JAKPAB010000228.1 GCA_029779695.1 Bacillota bacterium
GTCATGCCATTAAATCCTCTTGTAGGGATAGACATCAGATAACCGATATAACGGTTTCTTCCTGATGCATAATCAACAACGTCTCCCATTTTTTCTCTCTCTGCCAAGGGGATTTCATCGACCTCTCCGTCGATATAGCTTTCGATCTTTTCTTCGATCTCAGGTTCGATCTTCTGGCCATTAGCCCTCATTATTTTGATACCATTATCATAAAATGGATTATGTGATGCACTTATCATTACTCCACAGTCGAATCCGTCAGTTCTGCAACAATACGACACTGATGGCGTGGTTGTTACATGTAACAGATATGCATCTGATCCTGATGATGTGATCCCTGATGAAAGTGCATATTCTAGTGTATATGATGAACGGCGGGTATCCTTACCTATGATTATCCTGGCTCTTCCATCTTCATGCTGTTTGCCATAATACCATCCGATATATCTTCCTACCTGATATGCTTTTTCAGCAGTAAGTTCTTTATTAGCTTCTCCTCGGAAGCCATCTGTCCCAAAATATTTTCCCATTTCTTACCTCTTTAACTAGGTCTAATAGTTTGTTTTCTGTTCCAATAATTTTCAAATGCCTTTATTTAACATTTTCGCTTATTATTTTAACATATTAAGCAATATATTTCTCTTTCATTTTATTTATGATATAAATCTCTCTGTTATGAGTATTTGACTTATCAATCAACCACCAGTATCGGTTGGATTTGTACGTATCATCTATTTTTTTAGTTTGGCAAGAATATGTTATCATTTAATTCTCTATTCAGCATATTCCCTAGAAAATAAATCATGAATCGTCCATCAACTATATGTCAATTTGAGCAGATCAATGCACAAAAAATCTGAGCATAGCCATTAGTTACCCTACGAATACGATAATCTCTGGTTAATACTCAGATAAAAACACAGTTTAAAATGATATGATATTTATTCCATATATTTCTTTTATGTACTTCTTTTATATACTTCTTTTATATATTTATTTTATAAATCTAGCAAGGAAGTCCTTGGTCTCAGGATGCTGAGGGTTCTTAAAAATTTCATCAGGTGTACCACGCTCCAGGATTATTCCATCATTCATGTATAAGATCTGTGATGAAGATTCTCTGGCAAATCCCATTTCGTGAGTGACAACGATCATTGTCATTCCGCCAGCAGCAAGCTCCTTCATAACAGTTAGGACTTCACCTACCATCTCAGGATCAAGTGCACTTGTGGGCTCATCAAAAAGTAGAATTTCAGGATTCATAGCCAGAGCTCTTGCTATAGCTATTCTCTGTTTCTGGCCTCCTGATAACTGATCAGGACGAGCATTAACATATTCTGCCATTCCTACTCTTTCGAGAAATTTCATGGCTGTTTCTTCTGCTTCTTTTTTTCCTTTTTTCAAAACTTTAATCTGTCCTACCATGCAGTTTTTCAGGACATTCATGTTACTAAAAAGGTTAAAGGACTGAAATACCATGCCGACCTGAGCTCTGTACTTTGCAGCATTTATGTGTTCTGACAGTACATCATCCTCGTGAAAGTAAATCGAACCACCGCTAGGTAGTTCCAGCATATTAAGGCAGCGAAGCATTGTTGATTTTCCAGATCCTGATGATCCGATAACTGATATTACTTCGCCCTGTTTAACATCAAAATTAATATCTTTTAATACTTCATGGTCACCAAAGCTCTTGCTTAGATGCTCAACTCTCAGTATTGTATTATCATTTTCCTGCATCTCGTTCTCCTCGCTGACATTATCTATTTAG
>JAKPAB010000233.1 GCA_029779695.1 Bacillota bacterium
TTAGTAAGGAGCAAGAGAGTCTCATCCATATTACGATTAACGGTGTCGCAACAGGACTTCGTAATTCAGGTTAATGTTAACTGATTGAAAACAACTTCTTCGGAGGTTGTTTTTTACTGCTCTAAAAATGTATAATATAATTTGGAAGTGTGTAACCATTTCGGATGATATTCGTTATATAAGTGAAAGGAGGAGATGATCATCAAACTAGATGAATATGAAAAAGAAGTTGTTGCCATTGCAGAGGAGATTTCCTTTTATCTGCAAAAATCAGGGGCAACACGTGCGGATAGCCAGGATATTGCCCAAGATGTGCTTGTAAAAATTCTAGAATCAGATATTGTCCTTCCTTTTGAAAAGATGCGAGCTTGGCTGTATCGTTCAGCAGTCCGTACATATATTGACAAGTACAGACGTGACAAACGCTACCATGAAATTCTTCAGAGAGATTTTTTCAGACAAGATATGCTTGTTCTATATGATCAAAAAAACTATGAGGAGCTCTATCAAGCAGTGAATGAGTTGCCTAGTCAAGACAAGGTTGTGATTGACCTTTACTATTTTCAAAATATGAGTGTCAAGGAGATAGGGCATATTTTAGGTTACAGTCAGAGTTGGATAAAAATTCATCTGTTTAGAGCTAGAAAACAAGTGGCGAAATTATTAAAAGAGAGAGGGTATGAAGATGAAATCTTTTGAAATAGCAACGAAGAAAAATAAACGAAAACAACTGTGGAAAACAGTTCTTCTCGCTAGTTGCTTAGTATTTACTTTATTGGTAAGTGGAATTTTTGCATTACGAATTTTTTCTGATTATCGTAGTAAGCAAGCAGAGGAATTATTTGATGCAACTTTTCAAGTGGCTTATCCCAATGTAGAACCAAACATGACCTTCGTGAACCAGACAGGTATTGTCTCAGGCTACATCGATTATTCATTATTGAAAAATCTTGCAGGTGTCCCAATTGCATTTGGGCATTTGGAGGTAGAGTATAGTATTTAT
>JAKPAB010000240.1 GCA_029779695.1 Bacillota bacterium
CAGACCTCATAGCCCTAATTATAAAGGAGGAGGTGCTCATAAAGGCAGAGAAAAAGTAATGCCTGTAGAACTTTCTGATGAGCAAATTAAAAACCAAATCAAAGAAACTTTAGAAAAACTTACCAATAAAGGAGGTAAATCTAAAGGTTCTAAATATAGAAAAGAAAAGAGAACCTACCGTAGAGAGCAGGATGAATTACAACAAGAACTAGAAGCAGCGGACAGAACACTTCGTGTTACTGAATTTATCACTGTTTCAGAGTTGGCATCTTTAATGGATGTAAGTGCTACAGAAGTAATTTCTGCATGTTTCTCTTTAGGTGTAATGGTTACCATGAACCAAAGATTAGAAGCAGATACACTTACTTTAGTGGCTGATGAATTTGGTTACAAAATAGAATTTGCAGATGCAGATTTAGAAGCAGAATCTGAAGAAGAAGTACAAGATACTGAAGAAGATTTATTGCCAAGAGCTCCGATTGTGACCGTAATGGGACACGTAGATCACGGTAAAACTTCATTATTAGACTACATCAGAAAAACCAATGTAATTGCTGGTGAATCTGGAGGTATTACACAGCATATCGGTGCATACAATGTGAAATTAGAAAACGGTCAAAGAATTACTTTCTTAGATACCCCTGGTCACGAAGCCTTTACCGCGATGAGAGCGAGAGGTGCACAAGTTACAGATATTGTAATTATTGTAGTAGCTGCGGATGATGATGTAATGCCACAAACCAAAGAAGCGATTGCTCACGCACAGGCTGCTGGTGTTCCTATGATTATTGCCATCAATAAAGTAGATAAACCAAATGCTAATCCAGACAATATTCGTCAACAACTTTCTGGAATGAATATTCTAGTTGAAGAATGGGGAGGAAATGTACAAGCACAAGAAATCTCTGCGAAATTTGGTAATAATGTAGACTTATTATTAGAAAAAGTATTGCTTCAAGCAGAAATGCTAGAACTGAAAGCTAATCCTAATAAACATGCAACTGGTGCAATCATTGAAGCATCTTTAGATAAAGGAAGAGGATATGTTTCTACTGTATTGGTACAAGCTGGTACACTTAGAGTAGGAGATTATGTAGTAGCGGGTAAAAATCATGGTAAGAATAAAGCCATGTTAGATGAAAGAGGAAGACAGCTTACTGAAGCAGGTCCTTCTATTCCAGTAACGATTCTAGGTTTAGATGGTGCTCCAACTGCTGGTGATAAATTTAAAGTTTACGAAGACGAAAGAGAAGCGAAATCTATTGCGAACAAGCGTGAACAATTACAGAGAGAACAAACCATCAGAACTAAGAAACATC
>JAKPAB010000241.1 GCA_029779695.1 Bacillota bacterium
TGGACCTATGTCAATACTTTGGACACAAAAAGTTGAACATTTTCTCTCTGCATGATATTAATACGTAGAGAAAGATTACTAAGCTGCAAGAATCTCATCTTCAACCTGCTGTGGGGTTTTATAATCCAACGCACTGTGCCTCCTTCTGCGGTTATACCAAGACTCTATATAATCAAAGATAGCTGTTTTAGCCTCTTCAAATGTATGGTATGTATTTAAGTATACTTCTTCTTTCTTTAATACAGAATGGAAGGATTCCATACAAGCATTATCATAAGGATTTCCCTTTCTGCTGAAGGAATGCTTCATATTTTTTTCTATAAGCATATCCTCAAATACTGCGCTTGTATATTGGCTGCCTAAATCTGAATGAAGGATAATACCTGTAGTATCTTCTACATTGAGACATGCATTTTCCACAGCCTTTTTAGCTAATTCGGCGGTTGGATTTTTACCATATGAATAACCGATGATTTTCCTATTATATAAGTCCATAACTGATGCTAGATAAGTCCAGCCCTCTTTAAGAACATGTATATACGTAATGTCAGTAACCCATTTTTGGTTTATTGTTGTAGTAGTAAAATCACGATTTAGTATATTTTTCTTATCGTCTGGAACCTTACCTTGGTTATTTTGATACTTATATTTGCGTACTACAACACTGCGAAGACCAAGCTTAGCCATATGTCTTTGCACTCTTTTAACAGAACAAGGGATACCAGCTTCTTCAAGATCTCGCTGTATCTTAATAGCACCATAACGCCCCTTAGATTTGTCATAGTAATATTTAACTTCATCACTAAATTTGTTGTAATCAATTTCTCTTTGCGATGTAACATGATTAATTACGGCATAATAAGTACTGCGAGGAAACTTAAGTACCTTGCACATTTGTTTAACAGTATAATTATCAAGATTAGCTTGAATAAAGGACACGTACTCAGCTATTGATTTTTGGCAAATATGGCGGTAGCTTTTTTTAATATTTCATTTTCTATCTCTAGTTCCTTCATTTTCTTTTGAAGAGCCTTATACTCTTTCATAGAAATAGTTTCTGTCTCTGAAACCTGTATTGGGGAAAGAAGCTTTACCCAGGTAGAGATTGTGCCCTTTGGAACGCCATATTCGTTAGATAATTCTGTTATACCTTTTCCAGCCTTAATACGCAGGTCTACAATCTGCTGCTTGAATTCTGGTGTATAGGATTTTTGTTTTTTTGCCATGATTGAACACTCCTTTGTTATATTATAGAATGTTCAACTTTCCGTGTCCATAGTTATATACTAACACCACCTACTATGCTGTTTATGGCTGCTGTCTTGGCAAATATCGAAAAGAAACTCGATGCCATTCAGGATATGCAGCGAGAAATGATGGACTTTCTTATTCAGAAAGAGAAAGCAGACCTGAAGGGTAACCTTAATTTCCTGTTTGATGTATTCAATAACTACAAGTATAACTGGAATAATGCTATGTATAAGAACAGTAACCATATAAAAGTTCTTGACATAAGGCAGGAAGCAGAAAAGAAAATTGCTTTCTACCGTGAGCAAATAACCGCAAAGGTCAACAAGAAGTCCTTCATTCATAGCGACCAAACGGTAAATAAGCAATTACAGGCGGTTCAAGACCAGTTCAAAGATTATCAACTTGCATTATACTTACTCGGTTTCTCATCTTTCTTAGAGGTAATGCTCTTAGGAAACTTTGACGCAGATTATTTGTCGGGAATTTCAGATAAGTTGGAAACATATTCTCTGAATTACAGAGAGCTATATACGAAGTGCTACGATGAAATAGAAAGTTATTCATCAACCTCCGTGCAGTCATCTATGCTGAAAGGCATTGCAAAGGCAAGTACATCGGTTGGCAAGTTTGTAGAGAAAATCCCGGTTATTAGTAAGGGACAGGCTGATGAAGCATTGATTGCGGCAGGTGATAAATTAGACG
>JAKPAB010000246.1 GCA_029779695.1 Bacillota bacterium
AATAATTGGTCATCTTCTCTAATTTCGATGGCGTTAATACCATTAACTCTAGGTCTAGAATACTGTTCAAGAGATGTTTTCTTAATAATACCATTTTTAGTAACCATCACCAAATACATAGAATTTACATAATCTGTATCTTTAAGGTCATTGGTTCTAATGTAAGCTCTTATTTTATCATCAGGTTCTATATTAATTAAATTCTGAATAGCTCTACCTTTGGCGGTTTTAGAACCTTCAGGAATTTCGAATACTCTTAACCAGAAACATTTTCCTTTTTCGGTAAAGAACATCATGTATTGATGATTGGTAGCAGAAACAATGTATTCTAAGAAATCAGAATCTCTAGTTGTAGCTGCTTTATTACCAACCCCACCTCTACTCTGAACTTTGTATTCTGATAGAAGCGTTCTCTTAATATAACCAGCGTGCGAAATGGTAAGAACTACTTTTTCGTCAGGGATTAAATCTTCAATAGACATTTCTCCACCAGAGTAATCTATTTCTGAACGTCTTTCGTCTCCGTATTTTTCTTTAACTTCTAGTAGTTCGTCTTTTATGATTTGATATCTTCTTGGTTCATTGGTAAGAATATCTTCTAAATCTTTAATTAAAGCCATTATTTCTTCATATTCGGCTCTAATTTTATCAAGCTCCATACCAGTAAGACGTGCTAATCTAAGGTCTAGAATAGCTTGAGCTTGAATTTCAGAAAGTTCGAATTCTGCAATTAATCCTTCCTTAGCTTCTTGAGGATTAGCAGAATGACGGATGATAGAAATAGCTTTATCAAGTGATTCTTGAGTGCCAATCACCTTCATAAAACCTTCTAAAATATGAGCTCTTTCTTGTGCTTTTCTGAGTTCGTATTGAGTTCTTCTTACAACAACTTCGTGTCTGTGATCAACAAAATGATGAATGATGTCTTTCAAGTTCAATTGCTCTGGTCTTCCTTTTACCAATGCGATATTATTAACAGAGAAAGAAGTCTGTAGCGCGGTGTATTTATATAATAAATTAAGAACTACATTTGGGATAGCATCATTTTTCAGTTCATAAACTACTCTAAGACCGTTTCTGTCTGATTCGTCACGAATTTCATAAATTCCAGGGATTTTGTCATCTTTTACCAATTCTGCAGTTCTGGCAATCATCTCTGCTTTATTTACTTGGTAAGGAATTTCAGTAACAATAATGGCGTTTCTGTTATGTACTTCTTCGAAGTTTACTTTTGCTCTTAAAACAATCCTACCTCTACCTGTATGGAAGGCATCTCTCACGCCATCATAGCCATAGATAATACCACCTGTAGGGAAATCTGGAGCAATAATATGTTTCATTAACTCATCTATCGTAATTTCTCTGTTATCAATATAGGCACAAATAGCATCTATAGATTCAGACAAATTGTGAGG
>JAKPAB010000276.1 GCA_029779695.1 Bacillota bacterium
GTTCAAAATTGTGGTTTGGGTTTAAGATAGCAGCCATGAATTTCAAGAGTTTACTAAAATGGATAAAGAAGGATCCAAAGAACAGATTAACTCCTTCTTTTTTACATTCATTTTTATATTTGTGTTCATCGGTTTGGTTGTTTTTCGACAATAGGTTTAAGAAATTTTATTTAGAACCGATACTTTTTGTGGGATAATCAAATTCTCCTTTCTGATTTATATTGTTAATTGTCATCAGAAAGGAGCTTTATTATTCAATCATATACAAAATTCTGGACAGCCTCTCTGTATGTCAACTGCCATCCACCTAGAGATAGAAAGGTGAAAACTTCTTGATTCATTGGCCAAACTAACTGCTAGGCTTTTGTAGCAGTAGAAGCCTAATCTTCACCCTCATAACCTAGGTTAGTTCCTACTCTTTCAATGTGTGAAATTTGAACTTATTTTCTATAAGGGATATAAACATTTACAACATCAGCTAAATAACGATATAACGATATAATATTGTCATACCCTGGTATGAACCCTGTGTCGTGCTTTCATACGTGCTCATCATATAGAACTCGCCATTATTGGTATACTTATATTTAATCATATACACATGATGGCCTGCATAATTAGCAATGTCTCCAGGTGCAACTTGAGACCACGTAATTTTAGTAAAATAGCTAGGTATAGAACTTGTGCTGAGTTTTGTATTGAACTTAAACATCGCTGATATAAATCTACTATAATCAAGTCCTGCTGTTCCAGAAACATAACCCGGTGCTGAAGTATTTACATTTTCTGCCGTCTGCCCCTTACTTAAGGCTGTATCAAAATTTATCATCCACGCTTTTGTTGAACCAGTATACGTTCCAGTATCCCAACCATTCATCCTCCCCAGCAATATGGAATACCGGCTACCTATTTTGGAGTTGTTCCAAGTTGTTTTGGAGATTGCGTAGTTGGTGTTGTTGGAGTATGGTGTGTGGTACCATTATACCACCAACCAGTAAAACAAGTAGTATAAGCACGATTTAAAGCTTCTGAAGCACCTACAGTTAATGGAGTAACAATTGGCTCAGTTTATGGCCACGGTTTTTTATCCAAAGCGATCATTTCTGGTGTAATCCGTGTACGCTCGCCCTTTAACCACGGGACAATATAAATCTTTATTCCGTACTCCTCTGGTACCATCTGATACACATTTCCGTCATCTGCAATGTACAGCTTCTTATATGGAATAGAGTACTTATAATCAGCAGTTGATATAGGTAAGGCTGTAGCCACTTTTACACCATTGATATACTGACCAATGCGAGTTTCTGCATATGGATAATAATTCAATAATGCTTCTTGTTCCATGATATAGGTTTTATTAGCATTAGATTTAATAATATA
This sequence comes from Bacillota bacterium, assembly GCA_029779695.1. Classification (GTDB taxonomy): domain Bacteria; phylum Bacillota; class Clostridia; order Lachnospirales; family Lachnospiraceae; genus Lachnocurva. Next base: position 1,384 of record JAKPAB010000276.1, read on the forward strand.
GGTACCAATAGGATGTGCTACATAATTGATCTTATACGATATACCTGCCTTATTGAGGGTGACAACATTGTCTTTATTAGTCTTTGTGATAGGTGTAACAGTATCATCTTGTGTACTAAGATTTTTATCCTTACCCGTCCATGAGCGAACATAAACCATACCATTTTCTGCTTGCAGCGCTATAATGTCTTCTCTGGGATATTTACCTTTTAAACTCCACATTGCGCTGGAATTATAGGAATCTAATTCGCGAGCATAGATTTCACCATCAAATCCCAATATATATACGGTGTTAGCAGTAATTTCCATGTCAATAGCATACACATCTATAGGTAGCTGTATCGCCTCTAAAAACTTACCTTCCTTAGTATAATGTTTTATTTTCCCGGATAAAGTATCCAAAATATATATAGTACCATCAGGCATAATAGCAAAACTATTTGGTCCCAACGGCTCTAAATCCTCTTTTCTTTCGTTGATAGTCAATGTATCATCACTTTGCCCATAAGGAATATATGAATAAACAATATACCCGATGTCATCATTAGAATAAACATATTTTGAATAAACTTGATCTGCTAAAGATATTTCTGACGGTATAACAGTCATCATAATTACTATCAGTAACATTGCAAATATACGAATCTTCCTCATTCCCAAATCACTCCTTTTTTAATATTAATTTATCCCTGATATCTTTATTATTGTAAATCAGCATTTTATCTATGGTACATACTTTTCTATTAAAGTTATTACTTTGCCTTCTTTCACACCAACATTCCACAATGTATACTCATATTTCTCAATATATGATTTTAAATCCTGCAATGGAATTTGAATATGCACCATTTGAGTAAGAACCCAAACTTCAACATCTTGTGCCAGCTGATACTGTATTACCTCTGGAGATGAATCTACTATCTTAAAACCACCATCCTCATTGACATTAGAAATCCAAGTAACTTCATTTATACCAATTTTATCATCGTGTATGGATACAATATAGCCCGTTATATTATTTTTTAATTTATTGTTGAATTCTTCATCCGTACGATCGCTATAATCCAATATCTTGCTGGGAACCCATCCGGGTTTATCCGCTAAAGTTAAATTGTGTTCCTGAAAAAATTTGGATACTCGTTCATTCATCTCCGGCATCGGCTTTGCCTGTGAATTTGATGTGCTATTTGGTGGCGTAGAAATTGTATTGCATGCTGATAGCGTTGAACACAAAAATACACTAAAAAGGAAAACAAAAAAGCAGCACATATACTTCTTTATAATATTTTGGCGAGTAGACATATCAAAGCTCATTCCCCCTTATTAATAGACTGACTTACGCAAGGGATTTATTACATATAACCAATTGCCAGCAGCCATGTGTTTACTTATACTTAGCCCAATGGAATCATCTCCTTTCCTAAAAAAATAAAGCCCTGCTTCAGGAAAAGCAAAGCTTTTGTCCGTCATAAACTGTATATAATACTGAGTCCTTGAACAATGCTTATTATTCTATCTTTAATCTTCAACTTCAAGTTTATCACTGAAGCTTCCTTGTTTCAAGGATACAACAAACTCCATCCAAAGTCAAGTATATTTTTAATAATTAGTAAATTGAAAATTTAATGAAAATTGCAATATTAAATGCAACACTTTTTTAAGGAAAAGTATGATATAGATATCCAAATTTTTACTGTTTAAAATGTAAAACCTTATGTTGTCAAGGGAAGGGTGGAGATTTTCGAGCGTAAGCGAGAAAATACTACCCGACCTTGACAACATAAACCAAATGATATAATTGTTTCCAGGCCATTTGGCACACCCAGCCAAATGGCTTTAACTGTAAACTATCATTGGGCCTTCTTCAAACTACTACCTTAGCCTACTTGAACAAACTGCCTCTCTAATACTTTGCCTTTTTCCCTGCAAATACTTAATAGCTCTCTGTAAAAACATTGCTCTGCCGTACTGTAATCCAGTATTTTCCTAGGATATTGATTCATCCATTTCTCTATCTCCTTAACCTCTGATGGCGGTATGTTTTTTATCGCTTTGCCCTTGGGAATAAAACGCCTTATGATCCCGTTTTGCCTCTCATTGCTTCCCCTCTCCCATGATGAGTAAGGATGGGTAAAATATGCCTCACTTTTTAGGTTCTCTAGAATAGTTGATAGCTCACTAAACTCTGAACCGTTGTCGGCTGTTATACTCTTAAACACCTCCCCAAACAGTTCCCCGTAACAGGCTTTAAGCTCCATAAACACTTTCTTTACCGCTTCACTATTCCTTGATTCTAGAAGAAATATGTGCTCGTACCTGGTTTTCCTTTCAGTCAATGTCAAAAGTACCGCATCACTAGAACGTTTGCCTACTACAGTATCTATTTCCCAGTGCCCAAATTCCTCCCGTGTCTC
>JAKPAB010000309.1 GCA_029779695.1 Bacillota bacterium
AGTATAGCGTTCAATCAGGATAGTTATGTGCTACAAAGAATTAAAGAAATCAAAGATCTAGGAATTACAATATCTATTGATGATTTTGGTACAGGACACTCATCTCTTAGCAGAGTAAGAACTTTTCCAATCGATCTAATAAAAATAGATATGGAGTTTGTACAGGGAATATCTACAAATTCTCATAAAGAAAAAGAAATAGTGAAGAGTATTATTCAACTTTCGAAAAATCTGGGGATGAAAGTTCTCGCAGAAGGAGTAGAAACAGAAGAACAGTATCAATTTTTAAAAAATGAAATGTGTGATGAGATTCAAGGATTTTATTTTTACAAGCCAATGATGCCTGATGATATAAAAAAAATAATGATGCAGGAGTGTCATGTCGATGCTGATTCTAATAAATTATCTGAATAGAAAAGATGGTGGTGTCCATAATGAATAACGAGATTGAGCTGATAAGAACGATAGACCATTCTTTCAAAGATGAGATAATTAAGGTGTTTGTAAAGGAAAGAATATCATATTTACAGAAAAGTAAATACGCCCGAATTATTCATGAGAGGGCAATTCTCCCTAAAAATTCAGGTTTCTGTTTTTTGAACTTTTAAGCATCTCATGTAATTGTATTTTCTTCTAAAAAAGGGTATAAAATCCCTGTATTCACTCAAAATTACATGTTCTGCTGTCAATGTCCAGTGTTGTTGCTATTCCAGCTTGGGCTGTAGTCCTCGTATGTTTTCCAAGGTTTCATAGAATTCATCTTTATAAGGGCAGCTGCTACAAAGCTTGAATGTTATATATCTTGCTGAACGAACTACCTTAGCGGCAATCTTCAGCAGTTTCAAACGAATGGTGTCAATCTGCTGTCTTCTCATTTTTGCAGATAATGCTAATCGTTTAAACCAGTTAAATATGTTGTATGCTAGTGCATGAATCTGAAGACGGTTTGCATTTACGATCTTAGAAGAGCTGCTTACCGCTGCAAAATCAAAACCATTTTTACTTTCTTTGATGAAGTTCTCCATGGTGCCACGCTTGCAGTAGAATCTGATTACCTGTTCCGGTTCAGAGTCCATGTTTGTTACAATGAATGTGTACATATGGACAATCTGCTCTGTAGGCTTTTCAATTTTGCATACAACACGACGAGGATAGTCCCATGAGCCTGCCTGATACATGAATTCACCATAACAGACTGCATAAGAAACCATGTCCTTTTTGGTCTGTTCTGTAAGCTGTTCCTCAATATCAGAGGCTAAATTACGTAGTATGCCATTCTCTTTTAATCGGATGGCATAAGAAACTCCATTGGTTTCGCACTGATGATAGAGCTCTGGTTTGGTAAATCCGCTGTCGCCTCTGAGAAGTAACGGAATATCTGGATAGTCATCACCGAATTCATCCAAAAGAGGCTGTAGGAAATCCATTACACCGGTTGATGAATAGTCAGTGCCATCACGCAATTCTATTTTCAAGAGGTCACCTGTAATGCCATCATAACAGACCAGAGGATGATAACCATGATTCTGATAGTGGAAGTTAAATCCTTCCCCTTCCTGATGTCCGTAGGTATTCAGAAGAGTAGAATCCAGATCCAGCAGAATTATTTCAGGTTTCTTAATAGAATACACAACTTTTCTGAAACGACGCATCAGAGTATAGAACTGATTCAATGAATCCTCGTCCATACGATTGAAAAATCTTGAAAGAGTCGGTTGCGATGCAAGCGCCTTCTTAACTAGAATAGCGGTCAAGATTGGATCTTTAGTTAGTTCATCTGCGCAGTCGTCTTCAAAATATGCTCCAAGTATTTGGTAGATTACTTGCCAGAGATTTTCGTCATCCTTGTGATAGCGGAAGGATGCGGTATCATTGGTTTTGAATTCTGATTTCAGAAGTTTCACAAAACCAAGTTTGCAGGCGAATTCTTTAATCAGAAGCAGTCCTGCATCGGAGGATAAATCACCTCCATCAAAATTTATTTTCAGATATTTATTGCTTTCTAAAGTGGTGTCTTTTAAAATGGGCATAAGGGCTTCTCCTTTTGTTATATTTTTAGGCTTCGACACCTTAATTTTAACAAATTAGAAGTCCTTTTTGTATGTAATTTTTCTTCACCTGCTAGGTGAAAGCAAAAAGTATCAAAAACACTGTAACTATGCGGCGTAAGCCACTGCTGGACGAATTATCATGAATAATTCGGATTTAGTGTAAAAATTATTAGAAAATGATGAAAAGTTTTGTGTATGCTGTTAAAGCTACCGGAAGGCGAGGAGTAAGGTTGTGGGTAGAGAGAAATTGTCACTCAGTGTTTGAGCAAAAATTATTGCAGGAACAAGTCTTGCATTGATTCTTGAATGTGTTGGAATCGGTGTATCATCGTATCTGTTCTCTGCAAATACGATGCAGACAGCGACTGGAAAGCAATTGGAATCAATGGCTAAAGTAGGTGCCACAGTAGTTGAAAAAGCATTGGAAACACAGTGGACGGGGTTGGAAGTCCTTGCTGAAAATGATGTGATCTGTAATCCGGGCAGTTCCTGGGAAGATAAGGAGGCTGTACTGAGTAAGGAGGTAACGCGGACAGGCGCTGAGAATATCATGTATGCTGATGCGCAGGGAAATGCTTTGTCACCGGATGGTGCAAAGGTCTCTATTGCAGACCGTTCCTATTTCCAGCAGGCAATCAAAGGTGAAAATGCAGTATCCGATCCGATAGAAGATAAGACCAAACCGGGTTCCATGATTATCGTATATGCCGTTCCGGTAAAAAATAATGATCAGGTTACCGGCGTCCTTTTCAAGGTTGCAGACGGGACATCACTAAGCGCTATGACCGACAGCATTACTTTTGGAAAAAGTGGTACCGCTTATATGGTCAACGACAAAGGCACTTCAATCGCGAATGCAAACAAGGATAAAGTGCTCAAGATGGATAACATCATCGAAAATGCCAAGAAGGATCAGAGTTTAAAAGCAATGGCAGATACCGTTCAGAATATGCTGAAAGGAAGCAGTGGCAACAGCCATTATGTATACGCAGGAGAGGAAAAATATATCGGATATGCACCTGTTAAGGGGACAGCATGGGTCTTAGCTGTAACAGATGGAAAAAAAGACATTCTGTCCGGACTGGACACACTGAAACTTGCAACCGTTTTGTTATCTGGATTTTTCTTGATCGCAGGGATCATCATCGGTCTGATAGTCGCCAGACAGCTGACATTGCCGATTCGGAGCATGCAGAAGCAATTGCATGATGCGGAAGAAAATAATGATCTGACTTTTCATATCAAGGTAAAAAGCAATGATGAAATTGGCAGTATGTCAGATGCATTA
>JAKPAB010000286.1 GCA_029779695.1 Bacillota bacterium
CAAAAGTCTAATTGATATAGCTGAACCATTGTGGAATTAATAAGATTCCCGATTTTCAGCTTAAATGTAACCTTGACCATATCATTATTAGGGGCCTCGAAAAGTCGTTCGAAAATCTTGACACTTTCTACATCGATATTTCCGGTTTCAGGAGGTGATATATCAACTGGTCTAGACAGCATTACAGAAAGTGAAGTGGCAGAGGAACCCATCATCTGATTCATAGCTTCCTGAATGGCAGATAGCTCTAGTTCACCAACGACTCTGTTTTCAACATTTTCACCGGTCCCACCCATCATAAGATCGGCAATTACCAAAACATCATGAGGTTTCAATAGAAGTATGTTGCCACCATCCAAACCTACTATATAGTTTATATGCACAATAATACATTCCTCGGAGTAATCATCGAGAGCGTGGCTTCTGTTGATAACTGAAATCTTTGGAGTCTTTATTGCAACCTTCTTGTTCTGGATCAAAGCGCTTAGCGCAGTAGCAGAAGAACCCATACTGATATTGGATATCTCACCAAGAGCATCTAACTCTTGAGTGGAAAGAACATAATTGTTTGTCATTGGATGTCCTCCATTGCTCTATAAATAAAGTAATTCAAGTGTCGTAATACCAAAGGGTAAAATAATAACCACCAAATTAAAACAATCCATTGTGCGATTATATTTAGAATAATTGTAGCATAAAAAAATAATGATGTCAGAATATTTTCTACAAGTTTATAAGACAGATCACTGTGGTTCCTGAATGTGATCCCATCCTTGAGATATAATAGTTCTTATGTGCTCGTCGGCTAGACCGTAGTATATTTGCTTGCCATCTCGTTTAGAACATACCAGGCGAGCTTGCTTTAATACCTTTAACTGATGTGATACGGCAGATTGAGTCATCGATAGAGAATCAGCCAGGTCAGTTACACAGCAACAACTATCGGATAATCGGAAGAGTATGTGTAACCGGGTTACATCTCCATAAGTCTTGAAAAGCTCTGCAAGCATTGAGAGCTTTTCTTCATTAACATTATCAAGGGTGTCTATTTTGAATTTGTCAGCCATATATAACCTCTTCTATTTATTCAGTGAACTTTTTGGTAAAAAGAGCTCGGATAGCGTTGATGACTGCAATTATCATTACGCCCACATCTGCAAATACCGCCAACCACATATTGGCCAATCCGAAAGCACTCAGTATAAGACAGGCAAATTTTACGCCAATGGCGAAAACAATGTTTTCATGCACTATCCGCATGCATTTCCTGGATATTCTGATGGCGGAAGCGATTTGCTTGGGATTATCATCCATTAGGACAACATCGGCGGCCTCTATAGCAGCGTCTGATCCTAGAGCACCCATGGCTATACCTATATCTGCTCTAGACAAAACAGGAGCATCATTGACACCATCACCTACAAAGGCAACTTTATTATTAGAAGGATTGGTAACGGATGAGAGAATATTTTCTATCTCATCTACCTTGTCTCCGGGTAGAAGCTCAGCCTTGAATTCATCTATACCGAGATCTGATGCAACCTCAGAAGCAACAGTGGCAGAATCACCGGTCAGCATTACGGTCTTACGCACACCATGATTTTTAAGCAATCGAATGGCTTCTTTGGCAGTAGGCTTAACAATATCAGATATAAGTATATGACCAGAATATTCACCATCTATTGCAATATGAACTATGGTTCCGGATAGGTGACAGCGAATAGATTGAATGCCGAGACTGTCCATCAGTTTTTCGTTGCCAACAGCTATACTTTTGCCATCTACCGTGGCAGTTACACCATTTCCGCTTATTTCTTTGATGTCCGATACACGGGACAGATTAAGGGCCTCACCGTAAGCGGCCTGAAGGCTCTTGCTTATAGGATGTGAGGAGGCACTTTCTGCATAGGCAGCATAGCGGAGGAGTTCGTGATCCTCTAATGGATTATGATGGATTCCGTTGACGGAAAAAACTCCCTGAGTAAGAGTGCCTGTCTTGTCGAATACAATGGTATCGGTTTTGGACAAAAGCTCAATAAAATTAGATCCTTTTACTAATATCCCGGCCTTGCTGGCTCCGCCGATCCCTGCAAAAAATGAAAGAGGGATGCTGATGACAAGTGCGCACGGACAGCTGATCACTAGAAAAGTAAGAGCTCTGTATATCCAGTCTCCCCACATGGGAACATTGCCAATCAATAATTGAACAATTGGTGGGATAAAGGCCAGAATGAGGGCACTGAATACTACAGTAGGTGTATATATTCTGGCAAACTTTGTGATAAAATTCTCGGATTTTGATTTTCTGGAGCTGGCATTTTCTACAAGATCAAGGATCTTTGATGCGGTGGATTCTTCGAATTTTTTAGTAGTTTTAATCTTGAGAACGCCGGACATGTTGATACATCCGCTTATTACATCGTCACCCTTGACAATATCTCTTGGTAGGCTCTCACCTGTTAGTGCACTTGTGTTTAGAGTCGAGTTGCCATCGGTTACTATTCCATCTATAGGGATCTTTTCACCGGGATTG
>JAKPAB010000287.1 GCA_029779695.1 Bacillota bacterium
GAAGGATTGGAAACGGATGAGAGAATATTTTCTATCTCATCTACCTTGTCTCCGGGTAGAAGCTCAGCCTTGAATTCATCTATACCGAGATCTGATGCAACCTCAGAAGCAACAGTGGCAGAATCACCGGTCAGCATTACGGTCTTACGCACACCATGATTTTTAAGCAATCGGATGGCTTCTTTGGCAGTAGGCTTAACAATATCAGATATAAGTATATGACCAGAATATTCTCCATCTATTGCAATATGAACTATGGTTCCGAACAGGTGACAGCGAATAGATTGAATGCCGAGACTGTCCATCAGTTTTTCATTGCCAACAGCAATACTTTTGCCATCTACAATAGCAGTTACACCATTTCCGCTTATTTCTTTAATGTCAGATACACGGGACAGGTTAAGGGCCTCACCGTAAGCAGCCTGAAGGCTCTTGCTGATAGGATGTGAAGATGCGCTTTCTGCATAGGCAGCGTAGCGGAGGAGCTCGTGATCCTCTAATGGATTATGATGGATTCCGTTGACGGAAAAAACTCCTTGAGTAAGAGTGCCTGTCTTATCAAATACAATGGTGTCGGTTTTGGATAAAAGCTCAATAAAATTAGAACCTTTAACTAATATTCCAGCCTTGCTGGCTCCGCCGATCCCTGCAAAAAATGAAAGGGGGATGCTGATGACAAGTGCGCATGGACAGCTGATCACAAGAAAAGTGAGAGCTCTGTATATCCAGTCTCCCCACATGGGAACATCGCCAATCAAAATTTGAATAATTGGAGGGATAAAGGCCAGGAAAAGAGCACTGAATACTACAGCAGGTGTATATATTCTGGCAAACTTTGTGATAAAATTCTCGGATTTTGATTTTCTAGAGCTGGCATTTTCTACCAGATCTAGGATCTTTGATGCGGTGGATTCTTCGAATTTTTTAGTAGTTTTAATCTTGAGAACGCCGGACATGTTGATACATCCGCTTATTACATCGTCACCCTTGACAATATCTCTTGGTAGGCTCTCACCTGTTAGTGCACTTGTGTTTAGAGTCGAGTTGCCATCGGTTACTATTCCATCTATAGGGATCTTTTCACCGGGATTG
>JAKPAB010000300.1 GCA_029779695.1 Bacillota bacterium
ATAAAGAAAGAGAGGACGAAGTTCGTCCTCTCCAGGTGTTAGCTTTTCATCTACCCACTACAGTTGACAAAGAGCCAAATTATACACCATTTTATTAGGTTTGGCAACCCTTTTTTACGTTGATAAGAGATTATTATATCTCTCAAAAATGGTACAATCATTTAATAAAATTGAATCAAGCCTGATACCTTATCGAAATAACCTGCCGTATCCCAATCTGCATAGGGTGGGAGCCCCGTTAGCCGACCTGAAATGTTGATTTGCCCTGTTAATACCTGATCTCCTGATGGATTATTTGGTACGGGTTGACTATTTAATTTCGTGATTAGACCATTATTGGGGTTGAAGCGAGGCGTACCTGTCCATTTTTTATTAGGATCATAGTAACCATTTTGTTTCAACTTTATGTTTGTGAAATTAGCATTGATGGTATCACCAGTCTTACGAGCTGCTCCTTCAATACGTAGGTAAACATCTGAACGATTGGCCAGAGCTGGATTGTGCCCGCTAATTACCTTAGCACCATTGATATAACCAGCATAACTACCATCATTTTGCAAAATTAGCATGAGGCGGTAAGTCGTCCCAGAACGAGCGTAATGATTGGTCCAATGATAACTCTGTCCCCCAGCATTGTTATGGGTGATATTTTCAACCATAAACGAAGCTTTGCCTGTATGCGGAGCACGAGCATGGGCATCATATTGGATACCAAAGGAGATGCCTGATGTTGGAGTGACCATGACCAACTTGGCATGATAACCAGTTCCAGAACCCGTTAAGACTACATCTGCTTCTATGGTCATCTTAGAAGGAGTATTGACAATAGTTGAGGTTCCAGATGGGATATTTTCTTTGTATTGTGTCTGGATTGGACTACCAACTTTTAGAGCCTTAAACTTTATATCCTCTTGACTCCAACCATGATTCGGAAGCACTTTATACTCGTTTATGTCTGTTGTCCAATGGTGGCGACCTTGTAGACCTCGATTATACAGACGATAGACATTGACCGATCCACCTGAATAAAAAACTGGGTTACCACCATTATCAGATTGCCAGCCATGTTGGCTCGTCAGCACTCGAACTTCATGTTCGTCCTGAGTATAGAGGTGATTTTGAAGGATAGGATTATAGATTCGATAGACTGGTATTCCTGTGCTTGGAGAATACCAGCCAACCCCTTCATAACCCCAGCCACGTTGATTATAGAGAACATTTTTTTCGTTCTCGTCTGTGGTATAGAGATGTTTACCAGTCGACGGATTGTAAAGGCGATAGATTGCAAGAGGGTTCACAGCTTTTTCTTCTACGGCAGTCAATTCCTCTGTTGTTTCTTCACTTGTTATAATAGGTGCTTCTGATGATGTATCTGCACTAACAGCTTCACTAGATTCTTCCGTAATCGTTGTTTGAGTTACCGTCTCCGTTGAAAGGGAGGTTACCGAATTAGTAGTTGCTTCCTCCTGGGCAATAACATAGCTAGGGGAAATGACGCTAGCTAGCATAAAAGTGATTGCCACACTATGAATCAGAACTTTATTTTTCATAAATACCTCATTTTAAAATTATACCTTAAGTTCTATTACCATATTCTCCACTCCATCTCAAAGTGCTGTAGCAAGACCGCCACTTTAAGAAAATTCAACTATATTTATGGACTCTGATGAATGTTGAACCATTTCGTTCTTAAAAGCTCCTATAGTATCATTTTCAATATCTGGTGCAGTTCATATGCAAATAATCACGGTTTTTGAGGTGGCTGTGTTTTAGCGACAAAGTATCTCTGGAGTAGTTCCTCCACAGTTTGTTGATTAACTTCAGTAAGCGGTCCAATTGATCCAAAATCTGTGCTAAGTATATAAGAATTGTCATGGAAAACAGTATCAAAAGAGTTGTTGTTATCCTTATAATAGAAAAGAGACTGACCCAAGAAATAGTTTGGTTTACTAACATCAATATAATCTAGTAAAGTAGGGGCCATGCTTAAAGAATTTCGTCCCTCTGCATCAACTGTTTCAGGCTTTACTCCCTTGTAATAGAAAAACAGTGGCATAGTATCTACATCCGAATTAGCTCGCCTATAGTCTGGATAAGCTGCCTTGAAATCACTGTCTTCGAAGGTTGCATGATCAGAGGTAAAGATTAAAATAGTATTTGCAGCAAAATCACTCTTTTCAAATTTTTTTATAAACTCATTAAAATAATAATCAAAATTATAAAAGCGATTCAATAAGGCATGCTCCCCGTCACCAAATTTTTTATCGGGGGAATCAAAACTCATGTGGGTGCCATAAGTGTATATGCTAGTGAAAAAAGGTTGCCCAGACTGGCTTTGCTCCTCAATAGTTTCAAATAATAATTCAAAGGCAGCCTTATCCGTCAAACTACCATTAATCCCATCTGCTCGTTCAGTATCCGATATCAAATTTTGGAAATGTAACCTTTCCAGATAGGATGTGAATTGAGTATTTAACGGTTCGGTGTTTATAAACGTTGTACTATAAGATTCTTGTTCTAAAATATCTTGAAGAGAAATCAGGGTGTTAGTATCATAGTTATCTAATTGATAACCAGAGTATAGTTGACCAATCAAAGCCCTATATGTGGCAAATGTATGATTATAGTAATTTTCAAAATTCAAAGATTTCTTTTGCAGAGATTGAACATTTGGCATGACTTCTCGACTATCATCAATAATATTCTGAGATAAACCTTCTGTGAATATCAAAACAATATTTGGTTTCTCTGGTAGATTTTCTGGTCTAGTCTGACTATGTATAACTTCTGAACTATAGAAAAATGAAGTGGTATTCGGCTGGTTAGCAATAGCGGCTAATTGCGCTCGATAATCTCGTACATTTATCCCCAAACGATATAGCGCAAAAAGAGGGGAGTAAGTATTCCCATATAAGAATGTAAATACAAGCTCTGCCATCAATAAAACAGAAAGGACTGATGTTGTCCGAATCCTAGGCAAATAAAAACGTGGTACTGGTAAAAAAGTAAATACAAGCAAGGAAATGACTCCGATTAATATCGGAACCATACGACCACTCAGGGATTCCAATGATTCAAGATTTGTAACCATAACAAGTGTTGTGTATGAACCACCAAAGTACATCACCAATTGCTGAGTATTAAATAGTAAAAGAAATACAACATTAAATAAATAACCTCCCACTCTGCTCAATCGCAATAGCCAATTGGTTATATAAGCAATGATTCCTAATTCAATCAGCGATACTAGTAAAAAAAGAGGATTATCAATCGTAGTAAAAGCCATCATGCTTAGGACGAGTGGAAAAAGATATTTTCCGAATAATAATAATTGTTCTTTCATTTCACCCAACTTGGTCTTCATGAAATATTTTCTCCTCAATAAAAAGGTTCTGTCATTATTTGTAAAGATAAAACTCTGGATATAACGCCTCTATCTATTCACTTTCTTCTTCTATAATATAAATAGGACGTTTCTTGGTTTCAAGAAATATTTTTGCCAGATACTTTCCGATGATCCCCAGTGCTAATAACTGCAGACCACCGATGAAAAGGATAATTGTAACCAGACTTGCCCACCCTGCTATACTTCCTCCGATGGTTAACTTCCTAATAATAATGAAAAGAATTCCAAGAAAGGAGAAAACAAAAGAAGCAAAACCAGCCCACGTAGCCAAATTTAAAGGAGCCTCAGAGAAGTTAACGAAGCCATCAATAGAATAACGAAATAGATTCCAGAAACTCCATGAGGTCTGTCCGGCAACACGTTCTCGATTTTCATATGGTAAATAGGTTACCTTATACCCCACCCAGGAAAAGATCCCTTTTGAAAAACGATTGACCTCTTTCAATTTTAATATACTGTCAGTAACTTGTCTAGTCATTAACCTGAAGTCCCTGACGCCATCTACTATTTCTGTATCAGACACAGAATTCATCAATTTATAGAAGACTTTTGCAAAGAAGGAACGGATGGCTGGCTCTCCTTGTCTATTCACTCTCTTGGTACCAACTACATCATAGCCTTCTTTGATTTTCCCATACATGTCTATTAACATTTCTGGTGGATCTTGCAAATCCGCATCCATAACCGTGACAACATCTCCATCTGCTCTTTCTAGACCAGCTAGAAGCCCTGCCTCCTTTCCAAAGTTTCTTGAAAAGGAAAGATAGTGGACATTTTCAAACTCTCTGGAAACCTCTCTCAACACTTCTAAAGTCGCATCCTTTGATCCATCATTGACAAAGATGTAATCAAAGACGACTTCCTCTGCCATCTGATTCTCGACTACTTTGGTCACTTCTAAAAAGGGACGGATGGTTTCTTCCTCATTATAACAAGGTATTATTATTGATAGTTTTTTCATAGACTATTCTCATTCTCCTTTATGTACATAATCAGCAAAAAAACATCCTGTCACCCCTGCTAAACAACATACGGAACCTTTCTTTCTCGAAGGATAATCTGGATAACATGTCCGCTTTTACTGATCATAGTGGCTATTTGAACACTGTATAAGTCCTCAACCCTCACGGCAGATTTTTGAAT
>JAKPAB010000303.1 GCA_029779695.1 Bacillota bacterium
GAATCCATTCCCATTAACTTTGCAGCCAGCCAACCAGCGAAGGCGCCGACCAATAAATCTAAAATAATTGACATTTATCTATCCTCCTAATACACAAATATTTTAGCACTCTGATAGAACAGAAAAGCATGGATTCCAAAAATATCGCTCTTTTCAAGATAAGTGCTGATTTTGATTAAAATCTCCGAAGATCCCATAATGATACTCAGAATATGCATCATATAAAGATACTGGCTGAGGCTGCGAGCAGATATTTAATGTAGTTAACATTTGTTTTAGAAATGCTGTATCCATGTATACAACATAGGATCTTCTCTTCGCTTCTGTCGTATATTTCAGCTTTTTGCATATTGTGATCCAATCTAAATATCCCTGAAGATGACGTGTACTGATTCCATGGTATTTCCGCATGAGATTTTTGAGCTCTGTATGCAGCTCATTTACATCGCCCAGCGAATCTCCTTCCTTTGTCGTGTAGTGCTGCTCACCGGCAATACAGGGTATCTGATCATTTGTTATATGGCAGGTTTCGGCGAACTGTCTGATGCTTTTTGAGGAATCGGATATGATCTTGTCCGAATTCTTAAAGTTTTTCTTGTACTTCATATATTTGTCTGTTGATTCATTGCCAAGCCCACCAATTCTATAAAGGATATTGTCGTGTTCATCCACAGCTGTAATGATGCACACTTTATGATGGCTTACACCGGCAAGGTTCTTGCTAAGCAGGCTTGTCTTGTGCTTTCCTCTTTCCTTTGAAATGCGCGGCATATTCTTTGTCTTTGTACCTTTCAGATTGATCTTAGTGTATGTGGCATCAAGTTCAGTGATTCCGGAAAGGCTGACAGACATAACTTTTTTAGAAACAGCAGAATAAAGAGTATGCCGCATATTGAAACATGTCGTCACTGTTCTGCCAATCACTACTGCTTCTTGTTCCAGAGTCAAATGATTCAGTTCGCATCCAAGAAATGCAAGCCACGTATGGTATGGGCTTTTAGAATGGTAGAAGAATGTTCCTGTTGTAACTGTGAAGAAACGATGCTTGCAGTCTTTGTTCTTGCATTCATACCGCTGTCTATGATTCTTTGTCCCATTCTTCCTGATATACCGGCAATGGCAGGCTGGGCATTCGCATATAGAACCGGTCATGTTCTCGTAGTTCTGTGTTTCCGCTGTAACCTTTTCCTGAATCAGTTTGTAAGCATATGATTGGAAGAATTGCAGTTCAACCGGAGACAGAGTATTCATAAATTCTTGATTAAGCATAGATATCACCTCTTACCTATATGGTAGTGATGTATATCATTTCTGCTGTACAGGATTTGGTACTCCGGCGTTAAATCAGCACTTATCTTGAAAAGAGCGATATTTTTCAATTCTAGTACTTGGCGTTCCTCCAGCACAAATAACGGCAACTTCAGAAACCTTACGCTGTTCCCAAACTGTTGTTCATTTATATCTATTTACGACTTTTCTTTATATATTTCCCAGATTTTATTCTTCTATCTTTCGGTTTCAAAGCATCGGCCGGAATAGCCCAAAAAGTGCCAATCTTTATCGCACCTTCTATTCTATCTTGAACACATAGTACGAGTATCCTTCTAGTTGAGATCTGCCACTTTTCAGAAGCTTGTTTAATAGATATAATCTCTTTCATTATGAATTCCTTTCACATCAAATAAATTTTATTCTAATTTTAGATTAATATCAATTATGGTATCATTGATTCTCA
>JAKPAB010000320.1 GCA_029779695.1 Bacillota bacterium
CAATCATTTTTTTCGTGGGATTGCCACCACTTAATGTTTCAATCAGTCACGCCACCCTTGACAGGATGTAAAAGCAATGCTGTTTGTTTATAACCGACGGCGAAGAACTCAAGAACAATCTTATTTTCTCCGTCGTTTCACACAGTGTAGCATTGTTTTTACATCCTATCAAAGGTAAATCCCTTTGGGATGGCTTGGTTACACCTCTGGCTCAGTAGCCTAAGAACAATCGTATCTCGTTACTTTACAATTGAATAAAAAAGGATCTTCCAGTATGATGGAATTGCATCTTGGCCGATGTAACAACCCAATCATAAAGGAGACCCTCTATCATGGATTATATACGAAAAGAAGCAGATGGACAATTAGTAATTACACAATCTACGGATTTTTTGAAAATACCATCCTGTTTGTATGGATTCATGAACCATTCCACAACTACTGAGATTACAAAATCAGGTCGTACTGCGTTCTGCTTCCATGGCGTTCTTGATGCAAGTGAAGAGGCCATTATCTGCCACTGTGGCTGCAAGATGCATGTGAATAATCATCCTGGTATTCTACTAAGACATCTTCCATTTGGCAGTTATCTCAGCCAGGTGAAATTCAATCGTAATCAGTATGTATGCCCTTCCTGCGGTAAGTCTAAAATGCAGTTTATATCTTTCAAGGCTTCCGGACATCGGATCACAGAAGAACTTTATCAATATACCCGTGACCTTCTGGCAATCGGTACCTATACTAATAAAGAAGTTGCAGAGATTACCGGTCTTGGCAAGAATACTGTGAAGGATATAGATAAGCAGCGCCTTCAGGAACTTTATACAATTGACGGCAGTAAGCTAATCAGGCCGGAAAAGACAGCTAAATTCCTTGGAATTGATGAGTTTAAACTTCATAATGGCTATAAGTATGCCACTCACATCATCGACATGGAAACAGGTCATATCCTGTGGATTGCAAATGGTAAGAAAAAGCAAGTGGTATATGATTTTATTGAACATGTCGGTCTCAAATGGATGGACAATGTTGAAGCTATTGCATGTGATATGAACTCTGATTTTCAAGAGGCATTTGAGGAAAAGTGTCCTCATATACAGCCGGTATTTGACTACTTTCATATCGTTAAGAACTTTAATGATAAGGTAGTCAGTGAAGTCCGCAAGGATGAGCAACGACGCTTAATCATGGAAGGCGATATGGAATCAGCACGTTCCTTAAAGAAAACTCGTTACATTCTAATGTCTTCAAGAAAAACTCTTCAGCGCAAGGATAAGGATGCAACAGAACAAAAAATAGTGTCAAAAGGAAGTTCTCTTTTTGGCACAGAGAATTATATCCGCAAAGGTGGACTTGAAGAGCGTTATGATGATTTACTTAACCAGAATAAGCTGTTGTTTACTCTGGATCTCATCAAAGAAAAGCTCACTCTTGCCTACTCTCGTAAAGATGAGGCTAAAATGTCCGAAGATATTATTGATATCATGGACACCTGTAGAGCATCTGGAAATGCGCATCTTCTCTGGTTCGAGCGTCTGATTGATACACACTTTGAAGGAATTATAGCACATGCTACTTATGATATTTCAGCAGGCAAGATTGAAGGTATAAACAACAAAATCAAAACTTTGAGACGACAGGGATATGGATATCCGGATGATGAATATTTCTTCCTTAAGCTATTTGACATAAGCAGAAAAACTTATATCAGAAATCCGTTATCCCACAATATTTGTGATTGAGCCAAAAAAATTGAGTAATATATTAGCAAACACTAACTAAAAAGTCATATTTTTTAATAAACAGGAAATTGTTACCGATAAAAAGCGGATAAGCGACATTGACATGGTATCGGTTAGGCTTTAATATATAAATTGAAAACACATATAATAATAGGTAAAAACAGAACGGAGAATAAACGTGAATACATTTGAATTGATCGCGCCATGTCACTTTGGGCTTGAGGCGGTATTAAAAAGAGAAATAATAGATATGGGATATGAAATAAGCAGTGTTGAAGATGGAAAAGTTACATTTATCGGAGATGCTGAAGCAATATGC
>JAKPAB010000325.1 GCA_029779695.1 Bacillota bacterium
CAGACATACAGTACGAAATGCAGCTGCCTTTTCCTTATTCAGGTGCAGATTCTTTACCACATAGTTGCACTTCATTTCTTCTTTTGAAGTAGCAGAAGCCATTGTCGCTGACATGCACAGGAGTGATGTCACGGCCCATAATATCATTTTTCTCATATCAAGTATATTATTTATTTGTTGCAAATGTACAAAATATAAAGATACATGATATCAATCAGATATGTTTTTTCAAAAGGTTTTCAACCAACGCATCTTTTTATTCAGTAAACATTCACAAGGTGTCTCTGAATATAAGGCATCCGTCAACCACAAGAAGTCTAATATAATAAACTTTTCTTCTCATTTCGCTCTTATTCGTCAGCGAAAGTGGTAAAAAGTTTAATAAATTAAACTTTTTATTGTTTCATATTTAAAAAATAGCTATATTTGCAGCAGAAGTTTAATATATTAGACTATGGAACTAGATGAAGTGATTAAAACCCGCCGAAAGGTACTAGGCATTTCCCAATTGGATTTGGCAGAAATGGCAGAGATAAGTCTTGCCACGGTCAAAGATATTGAGCGCGGAAAGGGTAATCCATCGATAGGCACAGTGAAGAAAATAATCAATGTGTTAGGATTGGAAATGATTTTTGAGGTACGTAAAACTGTTTAATGAAGTATGAGACAACTAGAAGTATATGTGAATGAGAAAAAGGCAGGAATACTTACAGAACATATTCCCAATCGAGATTATACCTTTTCTTACGATGATGCTTACCTCGTAGCAGACAACCATCCCATATCCGTTACCCTGCCTCTACGTAAGGAGCCTTATCAGTCGGAACATCTCTTCCCTTTTTTCACCAATCTCCTGCCTGAAGGAGCCAACCGCAAAGTAATTTGCCGGGAACTACGTATAGATGAGCATGATTTTTTCGGTATGCTCATGGCAACTGTAGGTACAGATATGATTGGAGCAGTAAACTTTAAAAATGTGAAAGAATGATAGCAATAAAACATTGTCCGTCTACATTGGCCAGCGGATATGATACATATAGTCCACAGGCCGTTCGCCAACTTTTCGATGGAAAGACGGTGTCTCCATTACTCGACTTTGGTATTGATGAATTTCGCAATACCGGTGAGATTGTGCGAGCCATGAAGAGAATTTCAGTATCAGGAGTACAGGAGAAATTCCCTGCCATCATCAGTGAAAACAAGATTTGTATTGCCAGTGAAGAGGACCGTTCCACATATATCATCAAACCTGCTCCATGGGATGAAACGATATCTACCCGTAAGCAGATACCTGCCAATGAACATCTTACCATGCAGATAGCACGGCAAGTGTATGGTATCATAACCGCAGATAACGGTTTGTGTTTCACCAAAGACAGTCAGATGGTATATATTACTAAGAGATTCGACATCATGGATAACGGAACTAAAAATGAGATGGAAGATTTCGCCACATTGGTTGGTCGTAACGAACAGGCAGACGGGACATTCTTCAAGTATAATGGATGTTATGAAGATATCGCCAGTGCTATCCGTAAGAACGTCTCTGCATGGATGGTGGATATGGAAAGGTTTTTCGAATTGGTAGTTTTCAACTATATTTATGCCAATGGTGATGATCATCTCAAAAACTTTTCGCTCATTAGAGAGGGACATGACTATCGATTATCACCTGCGTACGACCTGCTCAATACAAGTCTGCATGTATCAGGTGATGATTTAGGATTGACCGGAGGATTGTCACCCAATGTAGAAAAGACTGACGTGTATACAAACACAGGTCATCCATGCCGACTGGATTTTGACAGATTTGGCAATCAGATTGGACTAGTGGAGAGTCGAGTAAAACGAATACTTGACAAGTATATGAATCTGCCTGAACAAACAGAAACTCTTGTGGCCCACAGTTATCTGAATGAAAAGATGAAACGTAACTATCTGCGAATAGTGAATGAACGGATAAACAGATTCATCAGGAATTCAGAATAGACACTTTTGTCCATATAATACCCATATTAAAATATAAGAAGTGAACAATATGAATCGAATGAATATATAATTATCCTTAAAATTGCGGGAATTCATCCCATAAGATGCAATGATGCAGAAAAAATCAGTTTATTGTTCAGAATCCGTCAAGTACCATTTATCACTAAAAATTATATTTCAAAACAATAATCACTATGAGAACAAAAAGTATAATCCGTATCTTATTACTCTGCATTACACCTATGCTGTTATCTTCATGTTGGTTTACCAGTCATACGGATGATCCCGAAACTGTTGTTTATAATCTAGCCTTCAGTCTTGAAGATTCCAACGGTAAAGACTTGGTGAAAGGTATCGAACTGTACAATGGGACAAGCTCTACTGTAGTTAATGCTGATTGCGGATATGTGAAACCCGAATCTTACACATTGAATATTGATGCTCCTTACACCCCACCCCAGAGAGTAGACGTGTCTTATGATCAAGCAAAGCCATTCCTGACCATGAAAAAAGACAATGATCATATTTGTTATCTGGCTAACAGTTTTTATCTCTCCTCCGAATACGCAGAGGCCAGAAAGGTTCTTACCTATACGCTCAAGATGCCATACGCCTTCGGGAATGAAAACGAGCATAAGATTGTTGCTTACTGGGATATTCCAAATGGTGTTGATAATTATAATCAGCATGTCGCCAAGTGCCTGCGAGTGGAATTTGACGGAAAATCAATACCTGTTGAAGAATCCATGATTGTATCCATAACAGGCGACAAGCACTATAGAGTACGAATATGTGTTCCTCAATAATCACATACTGAATGCGTATCACTACTAGTAAAATATTCCGAATAAAGATTTCCATCCAATCGATAATTGCGGAGAAATATGTAAAAAGTCTCATTTTTACAATGCTCATCCAGTAAAAAACATTATCTTTGCCGACGGATGTTAAAATCGAATTTGGATATTGTGAAGTAAACAACTGTATAACCCTTAGGTTATAAGTTGTATCTTTGGTTTCTCAGTCATCACTTAATGCCTGAGAATAGTGTTTTTATATACATTTACGTACAATATTATTTTAACATTATGAATAAAGAAAATAAAAAATCTATCAATGAATTTGATTTTAGTCTGATATGCGAATATTTCTCAAGTATAGACCGTCAGGGGCCAGGAAGTGAAGACATGACAAAGTTGGCAATTAGTTATATCGAAGGGCTTTCTGCAGACAGCAAAATAGCCGACCTTGGTTGTGGAACTGGGGGACAAACATATACATTAGTGAAGAACACTCCTGCTCAGATCACGGCTTTGGATTTGTTTCCCTCATTCCTAGACAAACTCAATACACGATTTAAATCGTTGAACTTGTCTGACAGAGTTAGCACCATCATTGGCTCAATGGACAAACTGCCTTTTGCTGATAATGAGTGGGATGTAATCTGGAGTGAGGGAGCCATCTATAATATCGGATTCCAACACGGATTGGCTTATTGGCATCGCTTCATCAAGACAGGCGGTTACATAGCTGTGACAGAGGCATCATGGTTAACAGAAAGTCGTCCCAAAGAGATAGAAGACTTTTGGACAGATGCTTATCCGGAAATAGACACGATTTCTAATAAAGTGAAACAACTGCAAAGTGCTGGTTATGTATCCATCGCCACTTTTGTGTTACCGGAAGAGTGCTGGACCGACAACTACTATATACCACAGAAGAAAGCACAGGAGATATTTCTGAAAAATCATAGGGGTAATTCCACTGCGGAGGAACTAGTACTTAATATGCGTCATGAGGCAGATCTCTATGCCAAGTATAAGCAGTATTACGGTTATGTATTTTTTATAGGCATGAAAGTCTAAAGAATGAAGCAGGTTGCAGTAATAGTGCTGCAGCCTACTTTTATAAGACCTCCTATCATTCAATGCATGCTCGCATCGTAATACTGAGAATATGGTTCTTTCTCCAGACTATAAGATGA
>JAKPAB010000331.1 GCA_029779695.1 Bacillota bacterium
GTAAACCATGCCTTGCTGTTCATAGGTAGCACTTTCTGGAACCACTAAAGTATTGTCATAGAATTTAGGAAATCTGATGGCTCCACTGTTTCCGTTGGTGAGTAATTTAGAAGGATTAGGGAAACCTACTCTGAACTGAATGGTTCCTGTAGCTGGGTCAATCTGACCTGTTACCACTTCTATTCTTCCTTTTTCTGGATACAGACTTCCGTTGGCTAATTCCAGCTCTACGTTGGGTAGATTTTTGATTTTCTCAGGAACAGTAGCTCCGTAAGATTTTTCTAAGAAATCTAAATATTCTTTTTCATTCATTGAGAAATATGCATATACAGAACGGGTATCTGAAATGGTAGTGAGCGGTGTAGCATCAGAAGGGCCAACTAAACTTCCAACTTTCAGTGGCAGTTTCCCAATAATTCCTGAAATAGGCGCTCTGATGATAGAATAATTGATATTCGCCTGTACTGATTTATAATTGGCAGATGCTTGTTGCTGAGAAGCCACTGCTTGTGACAATTGCGCTTGTACTCTGGCTAAATTTGCTAAAGCCGTCTGCAATTGTACGTTGCTGATGATATTTTTTTCAACGAGAGGTTTTAATTTATTTACTTCTACTTGCGCTGCATTTACAGCTGCTCTCGCCGCAGAAACATTGGCTTGTGCCGCCGTAATTCCAGATTTTGCAGCATCTGCATTTTCGCTTAGTATGTTGGTTTCTAGTCTGAAGAGCGGTTGACCAGCGGTTACATATTGGCCTTCATCTACTAAAACCTGAGTAATATATCCTTGAATTTTTGCACGAACATCATTATTTACTACTCCTTTTATCGCAGCAGGATAGACATCATATCCTATTACATTTCTGGTTTCTACACTGATTACGGGATAAGGTTTTGGTCCGTCTTTTTTCTCTTCTTGTTTTTTACAAGAAATCACTGACAGTAGTGATAAGATGAGTAGCAAAAAAATATTTTTCATATGATTCAATTTTTTCATAATTTATAATTTGTCTAATGTTTCCTGAATATTGGCAATGTTTTTTTCTAAAAGGGATTTATAAAGTGAGTATCGTTTTTCGTACTCGGTATTATTGACCTGAGTTCTTCTAAACTCACTTAATTGGTCTAAAATTTTGATTTCTCGTTTCATGCGCATGACA
>JAKPAB010000345.1 GCA_029779695.1 Bacillota bacterium
GATAAATAATGCTGCTGCACAGGTACTTGCCAAAATGCTTTTTAGATGTTTAGCAGATATCATAGAATCCTCCTTTGGTTCCCCGGTTTTAAACTTATTTTTAATCGGAACAATCCCGTTAGTTTTTCAGATATATACAATCTAACAAGTGTTGGTCACAAGATGGTCACATAGAGAGAAGTTACCTTTCTAAAAATTACAAGTTATTTACTTTCTGGATTGGATCAGTCTTAGATCTGCCATATGTCATACTTATTCTTATCATTTGATTTAAAACAAAAAACTCCCGGTATTTCTACCGGGAGTCTTGCTTTAAGCTCTATTTTCTTTTTTACAATTTATTTATTCCTGATTTTGCTAATTTCTAATTTTATATATTTTTATTTATTCTATCTCTATATCATCCTGATCATCAGGCTGCACTACTGAATCCATGAGCTTCAAGAGTTCGTATGCACTTCTGAAGTTTCTCTTGTCTCCGGTCTCGGTCCATATGACCTCGCCTTGCATAGAAGCATTCTGACGGTACTTGACATGAACGACAAAAGTACCGATATCTCCATGTTTCGCTCTTACTTCATCCTTCTTTCTCATTGGTTCGATAGCCTTTCCGTTGTTATTCGCCTGTGCCCTATTTTCTGCAATATGTCTTTTCTTTTTAAATGATCTGATGGTTTCTGAACACTCAGGTCTTCCTATCATATCCAGATGATCCATTATATCCGGGATTACTTGATCAATTGTTTCAAATTCCATGTCAGAAACTTCGTATATGCTGCATATTTTTCCTGAATAATCACCATTTTCATACCCATCAAAACATATTTTAATATCATCGGGTACCGGCAGAAAAAGCATATCACTCATATATCTTCTCCTCCAGATCAAATGCCCCGCTTACCTCCTGATGGATAAGATGAACTCCCCTTACATGGTTTTCCATAAACTTCTGATCGATCCTATTGGCAATGATCTCACAATTGTCCCGGTTTGTTCCCGGTAGGAATATCAGAAACTGTCCGGTGTTATACCTGGAAAATGAATCCCCAGATCTAAGTGATTGTTGAATTGAATCTCTAAGAATCTCTGACGATGATCCGAGTATTTCATTATTGGTAAGCACATTTCCAAAACGATCTGTCAGACATATCATCATTAAAAAGCATGAATGACCACTTCTGGCCATATTTCTGGCAATAACCCTGCACGAATCGACAAATCCCGGAAAAGCGCAAAAATAAGCTCCATCTTCATCCTTTTTTTCGGTGAATGCCTTCGTTATCTCCATAAATGGTGTAAACGTATTCTGAACACTCTCACTTATTGCTCTATAGCTTTTTAGCAGTTCATCTGAGGGTTTAACATCATATTCATTGGCAAGGGTAGTGACTGTTTCTTCATATACCTTAGCTGCCTGCTTATAATGCCCAGTCTTCATTAGGCATTCGATTTTTTTTATCTGCCAATGTTCTGATACATTTTTCTCTGATATACGATTCACCATTTCAAGAGCTCGATCGTAATCCTTGTTCTTCATATATATATCATATAGGGCATCAGTGGCATCAAAAGCAATT
The DNA here is from genome assembly GCA_029779695.1 of Bacillota bacterium. Lineage (GTDB taxonomy): Bacteria > Bacillota > Clostridia > Lachnospirales > Lachnospiraceae > Lachnocurva. The sequence goes on from JAKPAB010000345.1 coordinate 1,578, forward strand.
TCGCGATAATAATGTGCACGTTCCTCCACCCAATCAATGCCTGACATCTCTGACAGGAAATCTCCATTATATATTTCAAGAGCCTTCCTATATTTTGATGATTTAATCTCCGGGCTCTTTTCCAAAATGGCATCCCTGATCATATCCTCGAACATCATAGTGTCAACCTCTGGTACGACATAATCAGCCCAATAATATTTGCCTGAACTATATACAATACAAGCAGGCCCATCCAGTCCCAGATTAGTGACCTCTTTTCGTAATTGACTGATATATACTTTTAAATTGCCCTTAGGATTTATGATGTCATCATCCCTGAAAAGTTTATCGAT
>JAKPAB010000358.1 GCA_029779695.1 Bacillota bacterium
AATTTCTATGGGCGGCTCCCTCTTATGGAGACCATATTAACAGTTCGATCTTTTCAAAAAAACAGAAAATTCTTCTGTTTACCATGAAAATTCTTCGTTATTTTTTTATGTTTTCAAGGATTTTCATGGCTAAAATTAGTCATATTGCACAATTCTATGTGATCACAGGCTATTTCAGTCCGTATTAAATTGAACCAGCTCAGCTGGTATTTTCCTCTTGCACGAGAACTGCCTGAATATATTTTGTAAATATATATACAAAAAAGGTTCCTGCGTGATTACAATTAAGAACGTATAAAGCGAAAGCGTTCTTAATGTTATCCCGCAGGAACCGAATCTAATTTATATATTTATATTATGCCAGCTTAAGTGCTACTTTCATCATATTTGTAAATGTTGTCTGGCGTTCTTCAGCTGTTGTGATCACTCCAGAGAACTCCGAATCAGATATGGTAAGAATAGTAAGCGCATTGGCTCCGCCTGCTGCTGCATTGGCATAAAGTGCTGCAGTCTCCATCTCAACCGCAAGAACTCCCATATCACCCCATGTCATTCCACCAGGTGCGGCCTTCTCAGGTGCATAGAACATATCAGAAGAGAGAACATTTCCCACACGATATTTGATGCCCATATCTTTAGCTGCATCTGCTGCTTTTCTCATCAGATCATAACTTGCTATAGGAGCAAAGTCTCCAGGAAGTCCAAAAAGTCTTACAAAATTTGATGTAGTACAAGCACCCTGGGCAATGATCATATCTCTTACTTCAACATCAGGGCGCATAGCTCCTGCTGTTCCGACTCTGATCAGATTCTTGCATCCATAGAAATGAATCAATTCATAAGAATAGATCCCAATTGAAGGACAACCCATTCCGGTTCCCATTACGGAAACTTCTTTTCCTTCATATTTTCCGGTATAACCGAACATGTTTCTGGTTGCATTAAACTGCTTAACATCTGTGAGGAAATTATCTGCGATAAACTTCGCACGAAGAGGATCTCCCGGCAGAAGTATTGTCTCTGCGATTTCTCCAACATTAGCTTCAATGTGAGGTGTAGGTGTATTGCTCATATTTCTCTCCTTTTTATTTCCTTTGGGTAAAATATTAATGTCTTATTTTCTTGTCCGCAGGCCTAAGACCACCTGTCAGCCAAAAAATTATAGCATTAATCGTCACTGCATGCACCAATAAAGCTATAACACTTTTATCAAATAAACAAACGCTATACCAGTGCCAATACACCAATTATAATTATTTCAGAGCTTACTATAAATGCCACTTGGCAATATAAAATGTCTTGTGCATTAATGTCATATGCCCTTTCACAATATTCTCTAATGTCATACGTTCTTATGCTCTTTTAACATTTTTATTACTTATTACGGTTTTATCTTTTTGAGCATCAGTATCTGATTCACGACTATTTTCAAAATCATAATCCTTGCCTGGCAAAATCGCATTTAACAGGATTCCAAGAATCGCTGCAATTGCCAGAGATGTAAGTGTCACTGATGTAGAACCTATTTTAAATGTAAGACCATTTGAAAATCCTAACCCACTTACCAGAATAACAGCTGCAATGATTAAGTTTCTTGACTTTTTAAAATCTACTTGATTTTCAACTATGTTTCTGACGCCAATAGCCGAGATCATTCCGTATAATATAAAGCTTATTCCTCCTATGATTGCCGTAGGAAGTGAACCTATCAGATCTGCGACCTTCGGCGAGAAGCTGAGTATAACCGCATATAATGCTGCCAGTCTAATTACTCTTGGATCATATACCTTGGATAATTCCAGCACTCCGGTATTCTCTCCGTATGTTGTATTTGCAGGTCCTCCTATAAATCCGGCAAACGCTGTTGCCAATCCGTCTCCTATAAGTGTTCTGTGAAGTCCCGGGTCTTCTATGAAATTATCTCCAACAGTAGCTGATATTGCCAAAATATCTCCTATATGTTCCATCATTGTAGCTATAGCGATCGGTGCCATAACCAGAATTGCAGTAATATCAAATTTACATAATACGAAGGGCTGAAGTGCAACTGCTTTGGAACTGGCAACTGTAGTAAAATCAAGGATCCTAGATCCATCCAAATTGGTCATTCCCATTCCCTGAAACAAAACTGCACAGACATAAGAAATTGCTACGCCCATGAGGATCGGAATGATCTTAAACATCCCTTTTCCCCAGATGTTAAAGGCCACAACTACTCCGAAGGCCACAAGAGCCAATATCCAGTTTTTTGATGAGTTTGCCACAGCTGAGGGAGCCAATGATAAGCCAATACATATTATTATAGGGCCTGTTACGACAGGTGGTAGGAATCTCATTACCTTTTTGACTCCCACGACCTTGACAATAATAGCCAGAACCACATACAGTAATCCAGCCACAACTATTCCGCCGTTAGCATATGAGAGTTTCTCTCCCATAGACATGTTCCTGTAGATTCCTGTATTCAGCGCTGCGACTGTCGCATATCCTCCTAGAAATGCAAAGGACGATCCTAAAAATGCAGGAACTTTTCTCTTTGAAACAAGGTGAAAAAAAAGAGTCCCAGCACCGGCACAAAATAATGTGACCTGTATGCTTGGACCCTGTCCTTTAAAATAATTATCAACGAGTATCGGTACCAGAATTGTCGCTCCAAACATGGCAAACATGTGTTGCAATCCCAACAACATCATCTTTGGCACCCCTAGCTCTCTGGCATCTCTTATTGCCATTTTCTGATTCATATAAATACTCCTTTCAGATTTAGTGCCAACTGACACCAATTAATCAACCTAAGGAATTATAGCATAAACTTCATCAAATGGAAGAAGGAATAGGCATTTATTTTTTAAATATCATTGACTATTTCTTAATTATATTTAATTTTTTGTAGTAAAATGTGTATTTTGTGCCATTTATGCCATCATTATAGCCTTATTATGGTTAAGGTATTTTTTTCATCAATAACCTTGACATGGTGATTTTTTCAGTCGATAATTATGATATATTAATTTTATAAATATTAGATCGTGAGGTTTGCTATGAGAAGAAGACACTTCACTATACCGCTATTACTATTAGCATCCATGACGATTGCGGCTTGCGGCAGATATTCCAGCAATATATTAAATCCGGATAACCAGGATTCTGATTCTGAAAGTTCTCCTAAAACAAATTTAAATGTCACAAATACCAAACAGGATCGTCCTGAAATTGTGTGCTGGGGCGACAGTATGACTGCAGGCACTGGGAAATCCAAAGCCATAATCTCTACTGACTCTGTACTTTTCGACGCCAGTAACATGTCATATCCTGATATACTGCAAAAACTGACTGGAATTAAAACCTATAATTTCGGTATTCCCAGTGCCACATCTGAGGAAATCGCCATTTTGCAGGGTGGATTATCAAGTGACAACTCTTCATACCTGAAGAAAATAAACAAAGACATACTCAGTAGCGGCAAAAAGCATCCCGGAAATATACTGATTCTGGAAATTGGAAGCAATGGAGGATGGGATAATTATTCTGAATTGATCGCACAATACAATGCCATGATAGATCATTCAGGCTGTACTGATTATATAATAATAGGAGATACAGACGATCCTGCGAATTCTGCTGATCCCCTTGTGTATGATTATGCAGACAATATTTCATCCAGTACTGTCAAAACCTCATGGGATGACGCTCTTGAGAAAGCTTTTGGTCAACACTTCATAAATATGCGTTTGGAGCTCATAAGCCGAGGATTATCTATAGCCGGACTAACAGAAACCGCTAATGATAAAGAAGCTGCTATGAAAGGAAATATTTCAGAGCAGCTTCGAGCCGATTGGACCCATTTTAATTCTTATGGTTACTATTCCAAGGCTGTGATCACATATGAAAAGGGCATCCAACTAGGATACTGGAAATGATTTTAGTTTGCTCTTAATTTTTCCCCGTCGAATTCAGTTTCGTATTCATCTGACATAGCTCTTATAAGTATGTCAGCTTCATCTTCCATGAACGCCTTCTTGGCCACTCCGTAAGAGATCTTCCAGCAATCTTTTCTCATCTGATCATGTTTTGTCTTATCACTAGATGAGATAAATCCCATAAATCTCTTACGATACTGGTCGCTCTTGGATGTGCTTATATAAAATAAAGCAGCATTTCTTATCTCCTGATATAAAAGATCTGAATATACATCTTTGTTGCTTTTTTCTCTTATAACATTCGGATCTATGCCTATATCCTTGAGGAGTTTTGTATACTCCTCCTTCATTTTTTTCAGGCTCATCCTGCTATCATTCAGTACCAGAAGCATCATAAATGTTCTGATAAACATATCCGATACAGGCTCACGAGCAGATTTTCTGACATATCTAATGTTAAAAATTTCTTTTCTTATCTCATATAACTCTGGATCGTCATCTACTTCATGTTCTTCCAGAAATTTCTTTTTTTCCTCAAAGTCCTTCAGTTCGTAGTATTTATCAAATTCCATATCTGTTTTAATCCCTACCTTTTTTGCTTGCTTTTTTAATCAATTTGACTAATTCATACCACAGAACTGATACTGCTGCAATACCAAATGCCATAAGTGCCTGAGTAAGACTAAGGGGTGCCAGCTTTAGCAAACTGGAAATAGGCGAATAGATGATTATTGCCAACAATCCGAATGTTCCGATCATAACTGCCCACATAACCTTGTCTTTTATCAATTTTTTTGCAGAGATAACAGCAAAATCACGGTCTGAACTATTAACTTGAACCAAAAACAGATTTGCGATCATAATTATCGATAATCCAATGGCACGAGCAATCGGTGCGTTGGCAGTATCTGAATTAAGAGTTTTATAGTACGCACCAAATGATGCTGCAAATACAACAACTCCCTGTAATACACTCTTTCCTAATAGTTTGCCCGTCAATAATTTTTCATTTGGATCACGAGGCTTCCTATCCATAACATTTTCCTCTGCAGGCTGACGTTCCAGCACAATCGAGCAAGTCGGATCGATCATTACTTCTAGTAGAACTACATGAAGAGGTAAAAGTAGAAGTGCGCCTGGAGCTATGCCCAAAAATGGTGCCAAAAGAGATGATGCAGCTATTGGAATATGAATAGTAAAAACATATCCAACTGCTTTTCTAATATTGTCATATATTCTACGACCATCTCGAACAGTTTCAACGATCGTAGTGAAATTATCGTCCATCAGAATAAGGTCTGCTGCCTCTCTCGATACTTCACTACCTCTTTTACCCATTGCAATTCCTATGTCAGCGTACTTTAGAGCAGGTGCATCATTGACGCCATCACCTGTCATTGCAACTATTTCCCCATTTTCTTTAAATGCTTTAACAATACGCATCTTGTGTTGAGGGATAACTCGCGAGAATATAGAAACATTTTTAACTGCATCTCGAAGCTCTTCGTCACTCATCTTGTCTAAGTCTTCTCCGATTATAATATTATCGCTACCCGGAATCCCAATTCTTTTTGCGATGGCAGATGCAGTTATTCCATTATCGCCTGTGATCATTACTACTCTTATGCCAGCTCTGTTGCATGCTGAAATATCTTCCTTAACGCCTTCTCTTGGAGGATCAGCCAATCCCACAAGACCTAATAACGTCAATTTGCAATCCGTTAGTGATGGAGGAATCTGTGATTCATTTTCAGGCGTGGATGTAGCAACTGCTATCACTCTAAGCCCTTGTGAAGATAGCTTATTTATCTCATCTTCAGCTTTCTTCTTTGCTTCTTCAGTGATGTCACAAATGGAAATTATATTTTCCGGGCTTCCCTTGGCAGCAATGATTATCTCACCATCTTTTTTCCAGACATGCCCCATCATCTTAAGCTCATTAGTGAATGCATACTCACTGATAAACTTATTAGAAAACAGACTGTCCTTTTTTATACCCATACCTTCGCAAAAACTAAGCATTGCCTTTTCCATAGGATCATAGGTGTCTGTTTCACATGCGAGTCCCATGGTTTCTGCCAATTTATGTTCTGAGTCTGTATTTATCCACGTTTCTTGAACTGTCATCTGATTCATTGTGATCGTGCCGGTCTTATCAACGCACAATACCGAAACAGCTCCAAGTGTCTCAACGCTGGGGAGTTTCCTCACAAGTGAATGCTTTCTTGCCAGTCTCCATGCTCCCATTGATAAAAATACTGTAAGGATAACTGGGAATTCCTCAGGGATCATGGCCATAGCCAGTGTTACTCCCGAAAGAATGCTCTCTATAAGTCTGTCACCGAAACTGTGATCCGAAATATTAAACCATGTGAAAACTCCCACTATTGCAAAGAGCACACCGGCTATGATCGCACACGTCTTAACAAGCTTTGATGTCTGTGTCTGAAGAGGTGTAGCTTCTACCGGAGCATTAGCCAATCCCAGTCCGATCTTACCATACTCGGTAGATGCACCGATCCTGTCAACCTGAATCAATGCAGTTCCCTGAATAACAAGGGTACCTGCATAGCAATAATCTTTTTTCCAATAATCTTTAGTAGGTTCTGCCTTATCACTAGATATTTTCCAGACACCCTCTGCCTCTCCTGTTAGGGAAGATTCATCTACACACAAGTCAGCACAGCTAATTATCACGCCATCTGCCGGTATCTTCACGCCTTCCTGGATCAACATCAAGTCTCCAGGAACCAGGTCAGCACTTGCTATTTCCTGTTCCTGTCCATTTCGGATAACTATGATATGTGGAGCCGACAGATCTCTTAGGGCACTAAGTGTCTTGTCTGTTTTCCACTCCTGTATTATGTCGATACTGATAATGCCCACGACAAAAATAAGCATTATCGCACCATCTCTGGGCTCTCCAAGGATAAAATAAATAATTGCAGCAACAATCAGTAGTAAAAACATTGGCTCACAGATCGTATGAAGTGCTTTTTTTAAAAAGCTATCCTTTTTCTGTGGCGTAAGTTCATTCCTACCATATTGTTCCTGCAATTTTGTTGCTTCGGCAGATGTAAGACCTGCCTTGTTGGTTCTGTTAATTGTCATAAAAGAATCCTCCGTTTTCCGCTGTAATATACAATACGGTGTCTCGATTTCTCATATGGCACTCCATTTGAGATTAGTTGTTACTTTTGGGTATAAAAATAACACACCCTGGTAACATACAACTGTCCCACAGATGTGCTTTTATTGCAATCTGTTGCCGTCTAATAAGACAGCCCGGCCCCACACCCGTTAAGGCATCGCCTGCTCAGTTTGTACTGTTGTTCTCGCATCCATTTTTCACGGATGAAATGCAGTGCAAAGAGATCATTTGATTATATTTAGTGTGATCCTTTTTGTCAATATAAATAAACTTATATATATGCAAAATTCGTTTATTCTGCTCTACTTTTTTTGACAATATATTCCATATCAATTATCTGAAATCCAGACTTGTTTTTCTGTAAGATATTTTTCTGGCACAGGTTATTCAGGATGCGAAACAGATGTCTGTAGCTAACACCTATGGATTTAGATATATCTGACATAACTCCGGTAAACATTCCATTATTTTCTGTCATGAGGATATACGAGCATAACCGTCCTTCGCCTGAATACAATGCTGATGACACAAGAGCATTACTGCTTTTTAATAATTTTTTTGACAATCCCCTGGCGACTTCATTCATAAAACAGATATTACCTGTAAGAAGTGATGCATTACTGTCTAATGGGATCTCAATACATTCCGATGGCAATTCTACAACTGCAGTGGTTGATGCCGTCTTCTCATCCAAGAGCAATTCCACATCTCC
>JAKPAB010000007.1 GCA_029779695.1 Bacillota bacterium
ATAAAATATGCAGCAGTACTTGGAGATGCTATTAACTCCATAAAGAGTGCTACAGGTCTCGAATGCAAGGTGGAAAAAAGCATTTTAACAAAAGTTGAGGACAAGCTCTGTGATATTGATGAAGCACTTTCAAAGCTAAGAAATGATCTGTCTGATGTCGCATCTATTACATCACAAAAGGATAGGGCTGAACATTTTTATAAAGTAGTTTTTAAGGACATGGAAAAACTCAGAAAACCAGTAGATAATCTGGAGATGTTGGTAGACAAGGACGATTGGCCGATGCCTTCATATGGTGATTTAATGTTTGATGTATAGAATATACGAGGTTCTGTATGGATCTAAGAGTATTATTTATTCATCCTGTGGAAAACGAAAGAGATAGTTTTAGACGTTCTTGCTTGGACGAAGATTTTAATGTCGACACAGCATCAGATATAGCTGAAGCATATAATTACATGGAGAATCACAATTATGATATGGTCTTCGTGAATAGAAAGCTCGGTGGAGAAGAGATAACCAAATTAGTCAATGCTGTAAAGGCCAAGAATCCAAATGCAGAATGTGTAATGGGTGTTCAGTCAATTAATAAAGCGGATCTTCTTCAATATCAAAACGAGACGGGATTCTATCATATGTATCTTGAACCCGTTAATTACAGGAAGGATCTTCTTCCATTAGTTGAGAACTTTATGCTTGAATCTAAGGCTAGAATGATGGGAAAGATTAACCAGGGAGCCAAGGAAAGCGAGGCACGATGGAATAAGTTACAGGACTTCCTGGTGAGTACTCTTCCGGGTAAAAAAGATTCTGTCGGACATTTATATGCATATAATGTGCTTAGGCATTATCATCAGATGTCTATGACAAGTATAATGTATATATCTGAACTTCAAAAAGAAATTGCCGATAGTTATTCTAATCATAAAGAGCTACATGTAACATGGGATGTAGGAGATAGTGCACGCCGTATTCTTGAATACAAAGATGCAGATCAGAAACTACTTGTTACCAGAATATTATGCCAAGTATGTTGCGCAGAGGCTGTAGCTCTTGCAGACGGGTATAAAGTGGATATATCTATTAAGCTGGATGTTGGCAGGCATGTTATTCATATTCATTCTCAGGCAGTAATATCTAGATTGTATAAAAGCGATGATGATAAGTTGATCATTATTTCTAGCGAAACAGATGGAATTTTCTCAAAATTTTGTTCGGAATATACGGTTAAGGATGAGCTTCCTGGAGGAATATGGATTCATACCAGGGACGGAATCTTTGATGAAGAGCATAATAAATAACATTGTTAATGAGATAAAATTTTTCACTAAATTAAAAAGACTTGAACCTTTTGGCTCAAGTCTTTTTTTTCTTGCATCAAATCAATAATTTGAAGGATCCTTTATAGGAATCTTGTATGCATTTATGGAGTTATAGCTCCGCTCCCGGCATTCAGCTGATTCAATAGGTTGGATGCTGCATTATTTGTGTGTATTGTACATATCTGATTTAACTCAGCAGAAGAAATGGCACAGGACGCATCAGCCGTCTTGGGACTACCATCTAATATCCTTATGGATGTTGTAATCTGATTAGTAGGACAGAATGGCGATGCTATCATTCCGGATGCGTTACATATATTGACACGGACATGCCTGTCGCAAGTGTCTGTTTCGGAAGGTTCAGTACCTGCTGCAAAGTATTCGGTATAGGTCATATCTCCTCTGGGATCTGCATTACATAACCCGTCTATAGGACGTTTGCCGGATTTTTTACATACAACAGCGGTAGTGATGCCGTCGGGCTGGACAAAATCCTTATCAGCCAGTCCCTCGTGAGTACGGGACATGATTGCTCGCCATATATTTTTGGTGTAAACAGTTACACTCTGGTTTGCATTGTCATCATAGCCGCCCCATAGACCGCAAGTATAATAAGGCGTAAATCCTACCATAAGAGAATCTTTTGCATCATTGGTTGTACCTGTTTTGCCGGCAATATGCATTCCGGGGAAAGCAGCCTTGGTACCGGAACCAATTGACATAACATCTTGCATTGCACTGGTCAATAGCCATGCCGTAGATTCCTTTATAACTTTCTTATCAGTCTGTTCTTTTTTCGTATTATCAAGAAGAACATTACCGTCATGATCCAGGACCTTAGTGTAATATATAGGTTCGTGGTATTTACCACTATCTGCAATTGTTGCAAATGCGGCAGTAAGTTCTACATTCTTGACACCTTTAGATATACCACCGATTGCCAGAGCCTGATTATTATCTCCGCTTTCAAGTGTTGATATACCAAAATCTTGCGCATACTGGAAACCAAGTCCGGTTCCGATTTCCGAAATTGCCTTTACAGCCACGATATTTATTGAGTCATATATACCTTGCCTAAATGTGGTGTAGCCATTATATGTATGAGAAGCATTCTGAATTTCTTTTCCATTCGTATAGGAATAAGGAGCATCATCTTCTACGTGGGCCAGTGTCATTCCGGCGGAATCAAGAGCGGGTGCATAAACCGTCAATATTTTGAATGTAGAACCTGGCTGTCTGGTAACATTTGTTGCACGGTTAAGAGTTTTACTTCCTATTTTTGCACCTCTTCCACCTACTTGAGCGACTACATGTCCATTAGTTTGATCCATTACTGTACATGCGACCTGAGGCTGAAGAGTAAAGGTTACTGTTTCGCCATTGGCAGGAATAGTATCACCGGTGCCCATGATCTCTGATTTATATTTATCAATTGCTGCTTGAGCAGCTTCCTGATTTGGGAAGTTGATGTTGTAGTTTTTGTTGCCAGTCTTTTCCTTATAGTAAGACAGCATCGTCTGTTCACTATAATTTTTGGTTGTTCCATCGGCTTTTTTAACTGTGAGTCTATATGAAAATGAAACCTGAGGTGCAGTTGGATAATTAGCCTGATTATTAACCTCTTCATCACATATAGTCTGGACCTTAGGGTCTTGCGTAGAGTAAATAGACAGACCACCTGCATATAGTTTTTGAAATGCTTGAGTCTCTGAATATCCGGCATCTACCAAGTCTTTTACGATCTCATCAGTCATGGCATCTACAAAGTAACTAGTTGTAGAATCTGCAGAAATAGCAGAATTAGCACTTTGAATACGAGTATACACATCATCATTGATGGCTTCATTATATTGCTTGAAAGTTATCAATTTCTGATCCAACATATTTTTAAGAACCTTTTCCCTGCGGATTGCATTTTTATCTGGATGGGAAATAGGATTGTTGCCTGAAGGATTCTGAGTGATTGCTGCAATTACAGCATCCTCTGAAAGAGTGAGATCCTTTACATCTTTATTAAAATAACGATATGCAGCTGCCTCAACACCAAGAGTATTTTGCCCAAGGTTTATGGTATTCAGATAATTCTCTAGAATATCATTTTTACTGGTAACTTTTTCTAGCTGAACAGCCAAGTACTGCTCCTGAATCTTTCGCTTAATCTTATCAATTGGAGTTTTTTCCTCTGTCCATCCGGTAAAAAAATTATTTTTCAAAAGCTGCTGCGTAATAGTTGATGCACCTTGAGAAAAATTGCCGCCAGAGACGATTCCTGTGAATCCCGCACGCATGATACCGCGAAGGTCTACTCCGTTATGTTCCCTGAATCTAGAATCTTCAATTGCTATGAAGGCATTTTCAAGGTCATCTGGGATTTCGTTCAAAGAAACATATACTCGATTGGCTCCCGATGATGCAAGTGTTTCTATTTCAGCACCAGATGCATTGTATACTTTTGAAGAATAACCACTGGGAGAAATGTCTATTTTAGAGACATCAGGAAGTTCTGAGATTAAACTCCTGACAAAGGAATACAACCCAAATAGACCGCCACACATAAGGACTATGATGAATACTAGAAGTCCTTTTAAAAATAAAAGCGAGAATGTTTTTTTATTACGTTTTTCGATGTTGTTATTTTTTTTGTTATTATTATATAAATCAGTTTTTCCGTAATTCATATTGCCTCCGAAAATCAATGCTTAATTCAATGTATTATAACAGAAAACTTTGTTATAATAAAGAAACCAAAAAACCTTGAAAATAGTGGAGTTGTCCTATGCTGACAGATACTGATAGCCAATATATAGTCGTAAAAAGCGGGATCGGAGAATACGAAGAAAAAAAATCGAAATTTTTAGCAAAGACATATTATATAAGTAGCGATGATGAAGTCACGGATATATTGGAGACTGTCAGAAAAAAATATTATGATGCCAGACATAATTGCTATGCGTATAAAATAGGGAAAAATGGAGATAATATAAAGCTTTCTGATGATGGGGAGCCATCACAGACGGCGGGCCGCCCTATAATGGATATAATCGGTGGC
>JAKPAB010000021.1 GCA_029779695.1 Bacillota bacterium
ATCCCCGGTGCAACTTTCTCTACATGGATATATCGAGCCTTAGTGTTCTTAGTTATATCTTGTCCATGTGCGTTAGTAATTTCAATACCATTGGGCTTCTTCGGAGGGATTGGTGGAGCATCGAAGAGAGGTATATTAGTAAAAGGCAGTAACTATCTTGACGCGTTGAACAATGTGGAAACAGTTGTTTTCGATAAGACAGGTACTTTAACTAAAGGTATATTTGAGGTTGTGGATGTTAACCCCCAAGCCGATTTTACTGATGAGGAATTGATTGAATATGCAGCATTTGCTGAAAGTCACTCAAGTCATCCAATTGCACTATCCATTTTGAAAGTCTATAACAAAGATGTCGATACCACTAAAATTGAAGACTATGAGGAAATTGCAGGTCATGGGATTTTAGCTAAAGTTGGTGGTAAAGAGATTCTTGCCGGAAATAGCAAACTGATGAATAAAGAAAACATTAAATATCAGGAAGTTGAGACTCTGGGTACAATAGTACATGTTGCAGTAGACAAGAAATATGCAGGCAATATTGTAATCTCTGACGCAGTGAAGGAAGATTCAGCTGATGCGATTAAAGGATTGAAGGCATTAGGTGTTAGAAATACTGTTATGCTTACTGGTGATTCGAAGGCAGTTGGGGAAAAAATAGCAACCCAACTTGGAATTGACAAGGTGTATACTGAATTGTTACCGACCGACAAGGTAGAAAAAATTGAGGCTCTGGATGCTAAGAAATCTCATAAGGGGAAAATTGTATTTGTTGGAGATGGTATCAATGATGCACCAGTACTTGCGAGAGCTGATATTGGCGTGGCAATGGGCGGCTTGGGGTCTGATGCTGCAATTGAAGCAGCTGATATAGTTATCATGACGGATGAACCATCAAAAATTGTCACTGCAATTAAAGTAGCAAAAAGGACTAGGAAAATTGTGATGCAAAACATTGTGCTTTCATTAGTGGTTAAAGCCATATTCCTTGCACTTGGTGCGGTGGGAGTTGCAACTATGTGGGAAGCTGTATTCGCTGACGTGGGTGTGGCAATAATCGCAATATTAAATGCAATGAGGATAATGAATACAAAAAGTATATAAGCCTACATGATTTATTAACCCCTTGATTTATTTCCTCAAAGATAAAATCAAGGGGTATCTGTATTTAAATTTATAAGGAGGAGAAAATGTTCTATATTTTTATTATCACAATAGTGACAGGGATTGATCAGTGGACTAAATA
>JAKPAB010000047.1 GCA_029779695.1 Bacillota bacterium
CTTTGCAAGAAATTAGACCCTATTATAGAGGCCTTTAGGACACGCCCTCTAAAATGCCACTATCCCTTTCTTGTAGTTGATGCTATCTATATGAAGGTACGGGAAAATGGCCGTATACGATCAAGAGGGCTGCTGATAGCCATAGGCATTAACGAGGAAGGTTACCGTGAGGTCATAGGTTTTCGATTAGCCAACAGCGAATCAGAAAGCAGCTGGGGTGAATTTTTTTCCTCCCTTAAAGAACGAGGACTGAAGAATGTCGATTTGGTAACCTCTGATGACCATAAAGGGCTTGTTAATGCTGTTAAAAGACATTTTCAAGGAGCCGGCTGGCAACGATGCCAAACCCATTTTTCGAAGAACATTTTGGATCATACACCGAAAGCATTACAGCCTGAACTTAAGGAAGAGCTTTGCCAGCTTTATGAAGCCGTTGATCTTGAGAGTGCCCGCAGCATCAGAGACCGGATTATCCAAACCTATGAATCAAAGGCACCAAAAGCCACAGCTATCCTGGATGAGGCATTTGATGACATAACCGCTGTTCTTGCCCTGCCTCTGAAGTACCGGAAACGACTTCGTACCACAAACAGTGTGGAAAGACTTAACCAGGAAATTCGCCGTCGGGAGAGGGTTATTCGGATATTTCCGAATGCAGCATCAGTTATCCGGCTGATGGGTGCATTGCTTATGGAACAGGATGAAAGGTGGCAGACAGGGCGTAAATACTTTGATATGCAGCTTTATTACCAGATACGGCATGAGAAAAACATGAAGCCCGGTACTGCTGCATAAGACGCGCACTTAATCCACGGTCTGTTGACAACGAGCCTCACATTACATGTTTTCCGGCATCAGGCCCAGGCCCATCAACCTATTCTTTTAGCGGGATTAGATTCTGAGGAAGGGATGAGACCCGTCTATCAGCCAAACATGCCATGCACTCATTATCAACAGCTTTCACGGCATAAACGCTTATTGTTATTGGGTGTCTGGCTGGCTGCTGTTTAACAACCGAGGCAATTTACACACTATTTTGGACTTGACTCTGTTTTACGTCGCTATTAATGAAAATAATAAGAAATAATAAAAAAACCTACCATGCGGTAGGTTATCTTGGTTCAACTATAAGTTTTATCGCTGTCCTCTCTTCACCATCTATTATTATATCTGTAAATGCTGGAATACATATTAGGTCAATACCACCGGGAGCTACAAATCCTCGTGCGATGGCCACCGCCTTAACCGCCTGGTTTATAGCACCTGCACCAATAGCTTGAATTTCGGCTGACCCTCGCTCACGAAGAACCCCTGCTAATGCACCTGCAACAGCATTAGGATTGGATTTAGCTGATACTTTTAATACCTCCATGATTTGACCCCCTATTATTTTCTATAATATTATAATATTGTATTTTATATATTCTATATGCTTTAAAAAAATCCTTTTTTTTTTGAATATTTTTCTATTTTTATAAAAAGATATACCAAAATAATAATAAGGTGTGGCTTATACCACACCCTATCTTGCATACTCAATAGCTCTAGTTTCTCTTATAACATTTACTTTTATTTGCCCTGGATATTCAAGCTCATTCTCAATTCGCTTTACTATCTCCCTAGCCATTAGGAGCGCTTGATCATCGTTTACTTTATCAGGTTTTACAATAATCCTGACTTCGCGTCCTGCTTGGATTGCAAAGGATTTTTCTACTCCTGCGAAGGAATTAGCAATTTCTTCTAGCTTTTCTAACCGTTTTATATACACCTCTAAAGTTTCTCTTCTAGCTCCAGGTCTTGCAGCGGAAATAGCATCTGCAGCCTGTACTAATATAGCTTCAACAGTATTGGCCTCTACATCACCATGGTGAGCCAAAATAGCATGAACTACATCGGCACTTTCACGATATCTCCTGGCAATTTCTGCTCCAATCTGAATATGAGGTCCTTCCATTTCGTGATCCAGTGCTTTTCCGATATCATGCAGTAAACCTGCTCGTTTTGCAAGTTTCTGATCTGCACCCAATTCTACAGCCATTATACCTGCAAGATGGGCAACTTCAATAGAATGCTTTAATACGTTTTGCCCGTAACTTGTTCTGTATTTCAACTTGCCTAATAGCCGAATCAATTCAGGATGAATACCATGGACCCCAACTTCAAATACAGCTTGTTCACCTGCTTCTTTTATCTGCACTTCTATCTCTTTCTTGGCTTTTTCCACCATTTCTTCAATACGTGCCGGATGTATTCTGCCATCAAGTATCAGTTTCTCAAGAGCAATTCTAGCAACCTCTCTCCTAATGGGATCAAAACCTGACAGTATAACTGCTTCAGGCGTATCATCTATTATCAAATCGATACCTGTTGCCGTTTCTAAAGTTCTTATATTTCTACCTTCTCTGCCGATTATTCTCCCTTTCATTTCATCATTAGGCAACTCTACAACTGATACAGTAGATTCAGCTACATGATCCGCAGCAGATTTCTGAATGGCTAATGCAATTATGTTCCTTGCTTTTCTATCAGCCTCCTCTTTAAACCTGTTCTCATGCTCGCGAACCTTCATAGCAATCTCATGGGTTAATTCTTTTTCTACATTGCTCAAAAGAAGTTCACGGGCCTGATCCATGCTTAAATGGGAAATTCGTTCTAATTCGCTTAACTGCTGATTATAAAGCCCTTCAACTTCTTCCTGGAGTTTCTGGATCTCTTTTTGCTTGTTATTAAGATTTTCTTCTCTCCGTTCCAGAATTTCAGCTCTTTTATCAAGGTTCTCTTCCTTTTGTTGAAGCCTTCGTTCGATCCTCTGGATCTCATTTCTTC
>JAKPAB010000074.1 GCA_029779695.1 Bacillota bacterium
TCTCCGCTTTAGATGATTTATTTTTTTCTTTATCTTTTTCTTCTGCTTTATCTGTATCTGAATCTGTATCATTCAAAGTCTCTGTAGATTTAGATTTAGCAGATAAATCGATCTCATCCTGCTTCATCATAGCATCTACCAGTCCGGCCTTGTCCAAGCGTGATATGCCCTTGATCTTTCTTGCCTTGCATAGATCCTTAAGAACAGCTAAAGTAAGGCTCTCATATTTAGCCCTCATATTACTCTCTGGCATCAATAATCTCCTTTATTTATTGATTAATACAACTAAAACTAAAAATTTATAACTTTCACAAAAACAAGTCATAAAAATAAAACCAAAACTAATTAGTAAAAATTAATGGAAAGAAAGTCTGAACCGACTTTTTTGAATTGATTTCTTTTGATTCGTTCATTATACTATCAAATCCGTAAAAATGCACCTGTTTTTTATATATTAGATAGAATTTTTTGTATTTTTTTACAATAACTTCATAAAAATGTTAAGCATTTTAATTTTATAAAAGTAGTTTTTTTAATACATTATTAATTTTTATCACTACCTTATAACCACATTATTAATAAGAAGTATTTTTTGCACAGCTGTGTGATTCATGTTATGATTATGCATATATAGAACAATTTAAATATTTATAACAATGGAGGCTAACATGTCTATCAATGAAAAGTCCACTTTGCTTCATAAGAAATTAAACGGTAAGATAACTACCGAATCAAAGATGCACATAACATCCAGCGAGGATCTATCGTTATTATATACCCCTGGTGTAGCTGCGCCCTGTCTAGAGATAAAAAATAACCCCAAAACCGTTTATGATTACACCATTAAGTCCAACACTATTGCAGTTGTCTCTGACGGAAGTGCTGTTCTGGGTCTCGGTAATATAGGTCCTGAGGCCGCAATGCCCGTTATGGAGGGAAAATGTGTCCTCTTCAAAGAGTTTGGTGACATCAACGCTTTTCCTATCTGCCTGGATACTCAGGATACTGAAAAAATTATAGAAACTGTTTGCATGATCGCTCCGGGACTAGGTGGCATCAATTTAGAGGATATATCGGCTCCTCGATGCTTTGAAATCGAAGAACGTCTAAAGGAACGATTGGATATTCCCGTTTTCCACGATGATCAGCATGGTACTGCTATTGTTGTATTGGCCGGGATCATTAATTCTCTTAAAATAGTAGGAAAAGAAAAAGAGTCATGCAAGGTTGTTGTAAACGGAGCCGGTTCTGCAGGAATAGCAATTACAAAGCTGCTTCTCAGGTTCGGGTTTAAAAATGTGACTCTATGTGACAAAAGCGGCATTCTCTCCCCTGATTCTGAAGGGTTAAACTGGATGCAGGAGAAAATGATGGAAGTCACTAATCTAAGCAATGAAAAAGGTACCCTCTCTGACGCACTTAAGGGCGCCGATATCTTCGTCGGAGTCTCCGCTCCCGGAATAGTGTCTGAAGATATGGTCCGTTCTATGAATAAGGACTCTATACTATTTGCAATGGCCAATCCTACGCCTGAGATTATGCCCGATCTTGCCAAAAAGGCAGGTGCCAGAATCATAGGAACAGGACGATCTGATTTTCCTAATCAGGTCAATAACGTAATTGCTTTTCCGGGAATATTCCGTGGTGCTCTAGATGCCCATGTGAGAAATATAACCGAGGATATGAAGCTTGAAGCAGCTAATGCTATTGCTGGCTGTGTTCCCGATGATAAATTATGCGATGATTACATATTGCCTCTTGCGTTTGATCCTATGGTTAGAGACGCCGTTGCCAACGCAATCAAGTCTCTTTCCTAAATCTGGCAGCACTGTATTTTATTCTATATTTTGCTATGATTCTATTTTACTTTAAATTTTTTTAATTTATTTTCGATATTATTACTATTGTTATTTATTATTGTTATTTTTGTTTTTATTATTATATGGAGATTTTTTTATGGCAGAGCCCGAATTATTATATAAAATTACCGTTCTTAATTTGCTTCAGATGTCACCTGTACCACTTAGCAATTCCAAGATCACTGAATTTTTTCAAGAAAAAGATTATACAGGATATTTTACAGTCCAGATCGTCTTAAATAACCTATTAGACAACAAGATGATCCAGGCAGAATCCGATAACAATACAACTATGTATTCAATCACACCGGAAGGATATAACACTCTCACACTTTTCAGCGATAGGATCACACCCGGAATTGAAGCTGATATCAAGGATTTCTTTTCAAACAAAAAGATGGAAATCGAAGAAGATATATCTGTCTCCGCCAACTATGACCGATCCACTTACGGTGGCTATGTGGTTCATATGCGATATTCCAAAAATTCACGACTGATCATGGACTTCTCACTAAATATTCCATCTCAGGAATATGCTGAATCCATTTGTATCAATTTCAAAAACCGTCCTGAAGAAGTCTATAACCAATTATTAGATGTACTTCTGTAAAAATAAAACTGCGGAAAGTCCGCCGGTTTTTATAATTTTAAAATTTTATAAATAACGCAAAAACCTCCGGAGTGATCCGGAGGTTTTTGTTATTTCACATTGCTTTGTTTAATTATTAATCATGCTTAAATTATTAATTAAACAAATATGAACATCAAGTTATTCTATAAAATAGTTATCAAACTCGAAATCCATAATTTTATGTGGCTTTTCGATAGCGTAAAATATCTTGTGTAAATAGAATTAGTCATAGAAAAAGGAACGAACTTCTTTTAAGATTTTAAGTGACCAAACAAAAAAACTTAAAGGAGTGAAATCCGTTCCTATGGCTAATGTTAGCACAAATTTAATGTCTACTCTACTTAATAATGAATCTATTGATGAAGTTTTTCGTTCTGAACTTGAAAACGCTGTAAACGAAGTGCTATCAACCGAGCTTACTGCGTTCCTCAATTACGAGAAATATGATTATTCCGGCAGGAATTCCGGAGACTCTCGCAATGGTTTCTATGACAGAACGTACCAATCACGTTTTGGAACACTTAATTTAAAGATTCCAAGAGACCGCGAAGGGTTATTTAAGCAGCACACCATTCCTTCTTATCAGAGAAACTCTAACGAACTGGAAACAACTATCATCCAGCTTTACAAAAAGGGTATCACTACCCGCGAAATCTCTGATTTAATTGAGAAGATGTATGGCCACTACTACACACCACAAACAGTTTCTAACATTACCAAGGCGGTTCAGGATCAGGTTGAGCGATTCCATAACCGTCCTGTTGCTGATAAATACGTGGCCGTTTATTGTGATGCAACCTACTTAAATGTTCGCCGAGATAGTGTCGCCAAAGAAGCGTTACACGTCATTCTGGGTATTACAGTTGAAGGTAATAAAGAGGTTTTAGATTACGCTCTTTATCCTTCAGAATCAGCATCTAACTATCAGGAGATGCTTTTAAGCTTAAAGAATCGTGGGCTTGAACAAGTCCTTTTATTCATAACCGATGGACTAAACGGCATTCGTAACGCCTGCCTGGAAGTATTTCCTAATGCAAAGCACCAGGCTTGTTGGACTCATTTGTGCCGTAACGTAATGAAATATGTACGTGCAAAAGATAAGTCAACTGTTATGAATGAACTTAAACGCGTCTATAATGCTGTTTCTCCAGCTGAAGCAGAAGCGATTCTTTATGATTTTATGGTTAAATACTCAAAAATCTACCCTAAAGCGGTAGCTGTTCTTGAAGATTTGACCTCTCTTTTTGAGTTCTTCGAATTTCCAGCGGTTATTCGAAGAAGTATCTATACGACAAATCTAATTGAGAATCTTAACAAGAATCTCAAACGCGGAACAAAGCGTAAGGAGCAGTTTCCAAACGAAGATTCTCTTGAAAGATATGTATGTAGCTTTTATTGCGACTATAACCAGACAATGGACCGTCGCGTACATAAAGGCTTTAAAGAATGCCGCTCCGAACTAGAAGCGATGTTCATGTAACTCGTAAACAAGGTCACTTAGAAGAAGTATTTACACAAACTTCTTTACACAATCGGCTTTTCCTCATTTGTTAAAAAAATGATATAGCATAATCAACATGTGTATAATGCAAATTTATATAGTCAATTATACGTTTGCCGATTCCTATGTTTTTTTAATAACTTTCAAATTATAGCAATAGCTAAAATCAGCATTGATAGTTATAGGTGTCATTTTTAGTTTGTACTGTCTGTAAACTTTTCTATAAATTAACTATTCTAAAAATGTCTAAGTTTTGTTTTTTATGTTTTGAGGTGTTTTAATGGCAATTGACTACATGATAATCGGTAAAAGAATACAGGAAAAGAGAAAGGCCAATGGCTGGACTCAAGAGCAATTGGCTGAAAAGCTTCAGGTAACTGTGGGCTATATCAGCCAGATTGAACGCGGAATAACCAAGGTCAACCTAGAGATGCTAGGTAAACTTTCCAATCTGTATGATTGTAATGTCGCTAATCTTATTACTGATTCCAATTCTGAATCTGCTCAGTATATGAATAATGAATTTTCATCATTGATCGATGGACTGGATAGTAATGAAAAGCGTATGTTTAAGAATATGCTTGAGAGTTATGTTGCGGAAAATCCGCCAAAATATGGCGATAAATAAACCTGTATACAGATACATTATATATTCTTTCTAAATCTAATAATAAAAAATGGGATCTGAAGCAATTGTTTCAGATCCCGTTTTTTCTACTGTTTTATTAGTTCACCAGCATTTAAATTACATATCTAATGCCTGAACTGCCTGGATAATAGGCGGTATCAGCTGTTTCTTCCTGGAAACAACGTTTTTCAGCAAAATCTTTTCCGGTAGGTCCTTACTGTCATTAAACGCTACTCTTACTACATTGCCGGAATAATCGCCATCATATATGAGTTCTGTTGTCTCTTCAAAAATATCCGTAAGCATTACAAATACCATAGAAACATTTTTTTCAGCACGAACAGTTGGCAGATAATCTCTAAGTGATTTTTTGATATCATCTAGCATTTTTCTGGAAACAGCACTTACCTGAGATACTCCAAATGAAATATCATCAGCATAAAAAGTCTTATAATCCTGATATAGAACCTGTTCAGGTGTCTTGGCTGAGAAATTGCTACCGGCCTCAAACATGGCATAAGCCAGTTTCTCGCAATCTTCTCCTGCTATTTTAGCCAGGTCTTCTGCTGCTCTTTTATCCTCTTCTGTGCATGTGGGAGAACGAAACATCAACGTATCCGATAGGATAGCTGATAACATGATTCCTGCTATTTCTCTAGGAATCTCTACGTTTTTCTCCTTATACATAATATATATAATGGTAGATGAGCATCCAAGTGGCATATTTCTAAAGTAAATAGGCTGAAGCGTCTCCAGTGATCCAATTCTATGATGATCCACGATTTCCAGGATCTCTGCCTCATCTATTCCCTCGACTGCCTGAGATTTTTCATTATGATCTACCAGTATAATTCTCTTTCTCTTGGGATTAAGCAGATTTCTACGGGAGAATATTCCTATATAATGATGCTTTGCATCTAAAATAGGAAAGTCTCTATGTCTGACCTTACTTACTTTTTCGGTAACATCATCGATCTTATCCGTAGGGAAGAACTCAACAAAATTCTCATTTGTCATAAACTTCTTGACTGGGAGACTCTGATTGATGGTTCTTGCCACAGTGTATGTATCCAGTTCTGTGGATATCAGTACACATTGTATAGATGCTGCCTTTTCCTTGACACGTTCGTCTACTTCATTGCCTCCGGTAATTATCATACAACTAGGCATATAATCGAGATAGCTCATCAATCGTTTCGTGTTGTCTCCGCAGATTATCAGGTCATCCTCATTGAACATATCGCCCTTGTCTGCCTTCATCTCTGAAGGTACTATAACTCTTCCTCTGGTAAGGTATGCATGAGAATTACCTGTTATCATCTTGCCATCAATTGTTTCTATGATATTTGAAAATTGTGTCTTGGTAGTACTCAAAATATCATTGGATATCGTATCCATATATGAATTAGCAATATCGCCTCGTACTATGATTCCCGTTAAGAATTGCTGGCTATCAACAATCGGGAGCATAACTACATCATTTTCATTCATGATGCTCCAGGCCTTTTTCAGTGATACGTTCTCGCTGATCCCACCTGTTTTTCTGAATTCTATATCTCTGATCTCAGTGCAGACATCTTCTACTGTCTCTGGAACCTTGACTCCGAATCTTTTCAGTACATATTCCGTCTCACTGTTTAGATCTCCTGCCTTCTTGGGCATATAATCATCGTCTTCAGTAGCATTTTTTAGATATGCATACGAAATTGCTGCACATATTGAATCAGTATCCGGGTTCTTGTGTCCGATTATCCACACTGATCTGCCATCGTTTTTCATTATAATTTCTTTCTATAAACTTTAAATCTGCATTATTAAAACCGTAATATTTAAACTGCAATATTTAAAAGCGGCAAACATATCTGCCGCTTTTTTTAGTC
>JAKPAB010000081.1 GCA_029779695.1 Bacillota bacterium
AATTTTACGAACTGTGTTAGGGTTTCTTAATATAAAGCATGTGAAGAAATGTTAATCTCACAAATGCTTGAAATATAAAGATTTTCAAAGGAGATAAATTAATCATGAAACTAGGTATCGTAGGCCTTCCAAACGTAGGTAAGTCAACACTTTTTAATTCACTGACCAAGGCTGGAGCATTGGCTGCAAACTATCCGTTTGCAACAATAGATCCGAATGTGGGAGTAGTCAATGTACCGGATCAGAGAGTTGAAAAACTAACTGAGATGTACCATAGCAAAAAGAAGGTTCCGGCGTTTATACAGTTTGTAGATATAGCTGGTCTCGTCAAGGGAGCCAGTAAGGGAGAGGGACTGGGCAATCAGTTCCTGGCCAATATCCGTGAGTGCGATGCGATCATTCATGTAGTCAGATGTTTTGAAGATGGCAATATCATTCATGTAGATGGCTCAATTGATCCTAAACGTGATATCGAGACTATCAATCTAGAACTTCTGTTCTCTGACATGGAGATCCTGGAGCGTAGATATTCAAAGATCGTAAAGCAGTCCAGAATGGACAAGTCACTTCAGAAAGAAGTTGCTATGCTTGAACGTCTTAGGAAATTCCTCGAGGATGGCAATATGGCCAAGACCTTTGAGACCAATGATGATGATGAGGCGGCACTTTTCGAGTCATATACACTTCTCACTGCAAAGCCTGTAATATATGCAGCTAATGTATCAGAAGACGATATAGCAGATGATGGAGCCACTAATCCTAATGTTGATGCTGTAAAAGCGTATGCAGCTCAGGAAGGAAGCCAGGTATATGTAGTTTCTGCTGAAATGGAAGCAGAGATCTCAGAGCTTGATGATGATGAGAGACAGATGTTCCTGGAAGACCTAGGAATGAAAGAATCAGGTCTTGATAAACTGATCAAGGCCAGCTACGCATTGCTGGGACTGATAAGCTTCCTCACATCAGGAGAGGATGAGACAAGAGCATGGACCATTCAGGAAGGTACCAAGGCACCACAGGCAGCAGGTAAGATCCATACGGATTTTGAGCGTGGATTTATATGCGCAGAGGTCGTATCATATGATGACCTCATGAAATATGGCTCACACACAGCCGCCAAAGAGGCGGGAGTCCTGAGACTCGAGGGCAAAGACTACGTCGTAAAAGATGGCGATGTCATTGTATTCAGGTTTAACGTTTAGTAACAAAAATGGCACTTTTTTTGCTGATTTTTGGGCAAAAACGTTGAAAACATGATTAATTTTAGTTATAATTCACAATATAGTGTGGCCTATGGAAAAATCGACCACAAGAAACTCATCATTTGGGACGGTAATTTTGTCCGGAATACATTATTTAGATTATAGAACAGAGGCAAAACCAATGAAGTGCCCATACTGTGGAAATCCAGATACCAGTGTTATTGATTCCAGACCGTCTGAGGACAATGCATCTACGAGACGAAGACGTTCTTGCGATAAATGTGGTAAGCGTTTTAC
>JAKPAB010000327.1 GCA_029779695.1 Bacillota bacterium
TCCAGATGTTGATCTGACCTTCATCGCTCTTTGAATATTTGTTTTCTCATTCAACCAGTTGAAGAAAGACTCTATGGGTTGTCTGACTTTAGAAACAGCCGTCGAAAATAAGTCTCTGTGGGCTTTCTCTCTTTGAGTAATTACGGGCTCTTCAGCCTTAATAGCTTTTACGGGAGTTAGCATATCCAGACCTATTTCCCTCTGTTTTTCTCCCCAAAAAGAGAAATCGGAGTAGATTTTATCGGCAAAGACACTTCTATTGGCCAGGCTGTCTGCTGCTTCTGTTTTAAGTACCGTCAAATCGTTCTCTGCCGCAGATGAAAGTATCAACATCTCAGGGAATGGAATAGTTCCTTTCCTTCTGAAAGCTAACGTGTGGAGTTTCAAACCAAAGTAGTACATATTTTTGGTAGAGCAGTAGCCTTTTGTTGCAATTTCTGTAGCCACTTTTCCTGTTTTATTCTTTCCTTTGCAGGTAACAATTGGCATGGAATCAATCAGTGATGTCATATTGTCGCAATCTTCTGGTTTAAAGGATGTAATGAGATGCTTTACGAGTTCATTAATTGCCTCACTCAACAGGTTTAATCGATAATTGAACGTCTGATAAGAAGGCAGACTAGGAAACCAGGAAAGCAAATATTCTTTAGTGAATGTATGTATCTCTTTGATACTGAAGTAGCGTTGATAAGCTCCACAGAACAGGTATACAGTAAGCAGTTCCTGGTCGGTGAAGATAGGAGTTGCATTATTACTGAATCTCTGACAACAAAATTTCAGTGAAGACTCATAGATATCGCAGATATACATATATATTTTTATAAGCTTAAGTTCTTTCTCCTTGGGAATCATAATTAGAAAAATGAGTGGTTTTATTCTTCTAAGATACTGATTTCCAGGGAGATTAAGAAATATTTTAATGTAATAATAAACTGTATAACAACATTTTAACTAAATGAATCAGCAAGTGATTTCAACTACTGATTCGCATTATTTACACAAGACCATTGAGAGCAACTTCTTATCAACTGATTTGGGTATCCGAAGGTGAAGCTATTTTTGATATAGATTTTAATGAAATAATAAACTGTATAACAACATTTTAACTAAATGAATCAGCAAGTGATTTCAACTACTGATTCGCATTAATAATAAAAATAGAGAGAATTTACACAATGGGGTTGAAAGTGTTGTTAGTATTGACGAATCTTCTGATATGGTTATTCAAGGTACTGAAATAGCATTGGATGTTGTAATACATCCCAATCGGATGGGTATTGGTAATGGAATGTTGTTTATATCTTGCTTCAAATGCGATACAATGATTTATACTTTTGCTTTACCAAGTTTGAAACTATTAAGCAGCTTCGCCCGGAAAGGCGAAGGTCCAGATGATTTTTTGTTTCCTGTATTTTGCGGGTCGAAAAACAATCTGGTAAG